>DAIRFU010000015.1:0-25675 GCA_036794935.1 Kofleriaceae bacterium
CCGTGATCGCCGCCGACGCGATGACCGCGACCGTCACCTTCCTGAACATCGAGAGCAGCTCCAGCGTCTGTCCCCGCTGCAGCGGCGAAATGCTGTCCAGCCAGCGCACCAGCTCGTTGCCACGCACGAGCAGGAAGAACAGCGCGATCAGCAGCAGCACCAGGTGAAATGCCACGGACCCGGTAGCCACCAGCGCCTTGCCAACCGTCGATGCGGCCTCCCCTCCGTGACCATCGACGTACCCCATCATCTCGTTCAGGTCGCGGGGCATCCCCTCGATCGCGTCGCTGACCGCGGCGCCCGCGCTAGCCGGCAGGTACTCGACGAGCGCGGCCACATCATCGCTGCGGACCGCCTCCGAAACGAAGCGCACGCCGTCTGCGCCGTCTCGGATGATGAAGGTCGCCATCATCGTCACGGGGCCGAGCAGCACCGCGACAACCGCGAACGTGATCAGGCCCGCGGCGATCCCTCGCTTGCCGCGCAGACGCTTGCTCAGCCACTGCTGGACCGGCCACAACATCCCTGCGAGGACGATCGCGAGGAGAAGCTCCTTGACCATCGGGACGATGACCAGTCCCAAGAGCAACGTCGCGACGACCATGAGCACGAGGAAGAAACGCGGTAGCGGTTGTTCGGCCATGCGAGCGAGGCTTATCAGAATCTCGGCAGGTCGATGTCGGCGACCGCCGCGAGGGGGCTGGCTCCCGGCCGAGGCACCGAGCGATCCAGCCGCCGACGAGCGGCAGCGCGCACCGAGGTACGTGACTGACGAAACCGGGAGAGTAACGTGACCGCGAGATGACATACGGCGGCGGGGGCAACCGGCAAGGTGTCTTCATGCCACCTGCTGTACCCGGCAATCTCTCGCTCCTGCCTCAGTCCGCGTACGTGCGAGAGCTACGCCCGGCGCTGCCAGCCGAGGCGTTCATGCCGGCCACCTCGAGAGTCGCTCTGGTTCCGGTGTACCTCGCCATCGTCGCCGTCGCGATCCTCGCGATCGGAGCGGGCTGGGTGCCGTGGGGCGTCGTCCCGCTGCTGTCGCTCGTCATCGGCGTCGCCTTCGCGTGCCTGACGTTCATCGCTCACGAGGCGGTGCATGGCGGCATCGTGCGTGGCCGCACCGCCCGACGGATCGTCGGCTGGATCGGCTTCTTGCCGTTCACGCTCTCGCCGCGGCTGTGGGCCGCGTGGCACGACCGCGTGCACCACGCGAGCGCGAACATTCACGACGATCCCGACGTTTATCCGACGCTCGAGGAATACCGCGCGAGCGGCCGTGTCCGCTTCTTCGTCGACATGTTCTCGCTCGGGGGCAGGCGATGGCGCGGTGCGCTCAGCCTCGTGCTCGGCTTCACCGTGCAGAGCACTCATCAGCTGATGATCGCGCGGTCGCGAGGATTTCTGAAGTCACGCGACTTCTCGCTCGCCATCGTCGAGACGCTGGCGGGCGTCGCGGTGTGGGCCGCCGTCGCGGCCTTGGTCGGCTTCGTGCCGTTCCTGTTCGCGTACGTGATCCCACTGCTGGTCGCGAACATGATCGTCATGTCGTTCATCCTGACGAACCACAGCCTCAGCCCGCGCGTCGACATCAACGATCCGCTCGTCTCGGGGTTGAGCGTCACGGCACCACGCTGGATCGAGTCGATCACGCTGAAGTTCGGCTATCACGTCGAGCATCACCTGTTCCCCGCGATGAGCTCGCGCCATGCGCCGAAGGTCCGCGCCCTGCTCCGCGAGCGGTGGGCGTCGCGCTATCAGTCGATGCCGTTACGCTCCGCGCTCGCCGCGCTCCATCGCACCGCCCGGATCTACAAGGACGCGGTGACGCTGATCGACCCGCGCACGGGGCGGGAGTACGCGACGCTGCAGCCGAAAGGCTGATCCCGATCCGGCAGCCCGGTTGCGAGCCGCTCATCGTCATCGCGGCGTTCTGACGCGGAGCATGCGAGCTCGGCGGGGTGGAACGCAGCGCGCCTCATTCGGTTGCAGCCGCGTGAGAAGGTTGCCCTTTTCTATTGGGGAAGAAAACTCTAGCCTGGCGGTCGCGCTTCGCGTCGTGTGCCGGCCGCTACCATTTTCACGCCCGTTTCGGTTCGACCTCACCCGGGTAGCGTCGTAAGCTGGGGGCGAAAAAGGTGCGTGTGCGTCGACGAACCTTGACCCAAGGCGGCCGATCGTGAACCCTGGTGACAGCGTGAAGAAACTCCGCGTTAGTTCCATGCGGAACATCCGCAAGATCCTCCTGGTCGATGATGTCGAGCTGGTCCTCAGGACCTGGTCGCGTCAGTGCAAGCGCGAGGGCAAGATCCCGCTCTGCGCGACGAACCGCGCCGAAGCGCTGGAGCTCGCCCGCCGCGAGAAGCCAGACATGGCGATCGTCGACCTGATCATGCCCGGTGACTCCGGGCTTGCGGTGGTCCGTGATCTCAAGAAGCTCCGGCGGAACATGTTCACCATCCTGGTCAGCGGCGCGATGCCGGTCGACCACGCGATGGAGGGCCTTGCCGCCGGTGCAGACGACTGCTTCGACAAGGACACGACGATCAAGCAATTGATCGCGCGCGTCGAGCGGGGCGTCCGGCCGGCGACCGGCAAGGTCAAGCAGCCGACGCTCAAGGCGGTCGAGTGGCAGTACATCGTGCGCGTGCTGACCGATCACGGCGGCAACATCACGCACGCGGCGCGCACGCTCGGCCTGCCTCGGGTCACGTTGCAGCGCAAGATCCGGCGCGTGCTACCGAGCGGCGAGAATCCGGTCGCCCGCATCGGTTCGCGCTGACCGCAGCGCCTACGGCCGCGCGAGCTGCTCGAGATACGCGAGCAGGCGCGGCTTGATCGCCTTCATCGCGCGCGCGCGGTGCGACAGATCGCTCTTGGGCCCGACGCCGGCTTCGGCGAACGTCTGGCCCAGCTCGGGCGCGAAGAACAGCGGGTCATAGCCGAACCCGCCGCTGCCACGCGGCGCGTCGAGGATCACTCCCTCGCACGTGCCGTCGGCGGTGAGCACCTCGGTCCCGAGCGGGCCGCTGACATCGGCGAGCGCGAGCACGGCCCGAAACCGGGCGGTACGCCGCTCCGCGGGCACGTCGGCGAGCGCGGCGAGCAGCTTCGCGTTGTTCGCTGCGTCGTCGTGGGCGTCGCCGGCGTAGCGCGCGCTGTACACGCCCGGCGCGCCGCCGAGCGCGTCGACCTCGAGTCCGCTGTCGTCGGCGAGCGCGGGCAGGCCGGTCACGCGCGAGACCTCGCGCGCCTTCTTGATCGCGTTGCCGGCGAACGTGTCGGCGTCCTCGACGACGTCGGGGATCGGGCGGCCGAGCCGCCGCGCCGCGTCGTCGATCGACAGCACGTCGCAGCCCGACAGCAGTGCGCGGAGCTCGACGAGCTTGCCGTGGTTGCGCGTCGCGAACACGAGCGGGCGGGCGCTCGTCACAGACCGACCGCCTGGCGCTGGGCGACCGCGAGCTGCCCGATGCCGGCGATCGCGAGATCGAGCATCGCGTCGAGCTGCTTGCGATCGAACGTAGCGTGCTCGGCGGTGCCCTGCACCTCGATCAGGTTGCCGGCCTCGTCGCCGACGACGTTCATGTCGACGTCCGCCTTCGAGTCCTCGACGTACGGCAGGTCGAGCACGACCTGACCGCCGACGACGCCGACCGACACGGCAGCGACCGGCGGGCGCAGTGCGCGCATGTCGGGGAGCTGGCCGGCGGCGACCAGCTTCTTGATCGCGAGCGCGCACGCGACCCACGCGCCGGTGATCGACGACACGCGCGTCCCGCCGTCGGCGCACAGCACGTCGCAGTCGACATTGATCGTGCGCTCGCCGAGCGCGGACAGATCGACGGCGGCGCGCAGCGAGCGACCGATCAGCCGCTGGATCTCCTTGCCGCGGCCGCCCGGGTCGCGCTTCGTCCGCGTGTGCGTCGAGCGCGGCAGCATCGCGTACTCGGCCGTCAGCCAGCCCTGGTTCTTGCCGGCGAGGAACGGCGGCACACCGCTCTCGATACTCGCGGCGCACAGCACCCACGTGTCGCCGAGCTTGATCAGCGCGGAGCCCTCGGCGTGCTTTTGAAAGCCGGTGATGATCTCGAGGGGCCGGAGCTGATCGGGACGTCTGCCATCGGGTCGCATCGCGCGCAGGCTACTCGCGATCGACCGTGCGCGCTACCGCGCGGCGATCAGCCCTGCTCGCGGATCAGCTTCTTCGCGGCATCCCGCACCGCGAAGGGATACGCGGTCTGCATCCCGGCGAGCTTGAGCTCGTGCCTGGGCAGGAGGCGCAGCACGCGCAGGATCTGATCGACACCGAGCCGCGGGTTCGAGAGCAGCGCGCGGCGCACCTCGGGGATCTGCAGCCAGGCGCCGTTGCCGAGGATGAGCTCGATCATCGGACGCGGCAGCGCGCCCATCCGCGCGATGCGCGCGACCTCCGGGCCGGTGAGCCGCTGGTTGCGCAGCAGCGCCTCCCATACGTTCTTGCCGTACATGCGCTCGAGCACGATGCGCTCCGAGACCTCGCCGTGCTGCGCGATCTTGAGCTGCTGCACGAGTGTCAGCCCGCGCAGCCGCTCGTGCATGTTGAGCGCGAGCTTGCGCTCCGGCGTGACCGGCTCGGTGGCAGCTGGGGCCGGCGCGCCCTCGGGCGGCGCGCTGCTCGCGAACATGCCGGACGCGAACGCGATGATCTGCTGCTTCATGTCGGCGTCGCAGCCGGCGAGCTGCAGGCCGGATCCCTTCGCCGGATCGACGTACACGCAGCGCGCGAACAGCTCGAGCTGCTGATCGCCGTTGCGCAGGACGAGCGCGCACTCCTCACCGAGCGCGAGCACGTCGGACACGAACACACCACCGGCCACGAGATCGCGCGCGAGCTGATGATCGCCCGCGAGCTCGAGCACGACCGTCGGCTGGCCCATGCGCCGCGAGTGTATCGCTACTGCTGCTGCGAGATCGCAGTCAGGACCGCATCCGCGATCCCGGTGCGGATCCCGCTGGGCAGCTCGTTGCGGTAGCGCTCGGCCGCGCGGCGGCAGTCGTGGTCGAAGTCGTGCAGGCAGCGGATGCGCACCTCGAGCCACAGGCCATCGCCGTACGCGTTGCTGCCCACGCGTCGGGTCACCCCGACCAGCGTGCGCAGCGCGCCGCGGTCATCGTTCGCGCGGTGCTGGATGACGGCCATGCTGTAGAGCAGCCGCGTCGTGTCCTGGCCCTCGGCCATCGCCGACGCGCGCTTGCTGTACTCGAGGATCGCCTGGCGCGGATCGGTCGTGCCGACGTCGATCGGCGGGGTGAGCCCGGCCTCGGCGAGTGCCTTGCGCGGGTCGGAGGTCCCGGGCTTGCCCCGCGTGGCGGCAGCGCGTGGCGTCCCGGTGGGGGCGTCGCGTGGCGTGGTCGCGCTGCCCGGGCCACGTGGGATGCCGGCGCTGCTCGTGCTCCGCGTCGGCCCCGCACCGTCGGGCGATGCAGCGGTGCGATGGCCGCCCGGGTCAGCCGGCGCCGCGGCGATGGCGACGACCTCGTCGGGACCCGGCAGCGCTGCGCCCGCGGCAGCCGCGCGCCGCTCGTCGAGCTGCGCGATCGTCACCGGCCCGATGTCGAGGCCCCACGCCTCGCTCGCCGCGATCTCGACCGCCTTGCCCGCGTGCCGGACCTTGACCGCGCCCTCGCTGACGCGGACGTCGACGTGCGTGCCGTCGTAGTCCACCGAGAACCGCGTGCCGACGTCCTCGATCTCGACGCCCCCGGCGCGCACGACGTAGAGCCGCCCCGGATCGTGCTCGACCTGGAGATCGAGCCGGCCGGGTTGCATCACGATATCGACGCGGTGCGCGCCGCGCTGGACCGTGAAGTCGGTGCCCGCGATCTGCGCGTCGCCGAGATCGAGCGCGCCGGCCCTCATCGCGAGCGGCTGCGGGGCGGGCGGCGCGATCACCGGAGCGCGGTGTAGCTGGTAGCCGACGAGAGCGGCGGCGGCGACCGCGAACGTCACGCCGGCGATCGCGACGAGCCGGCGCGGCGCGGGTGCCCGCTGCTCGCGCAGCTCCGAGACCGAGACGACGAGCCGGCGCTCGATGTTGGTCAGCCGCTCGTCGTCGAGTGGCTCGACCGGGACCTTGCCGACGAGGTTCATGCGGTCTCCTTCACGGCGCCGGGCTCCATGAACTCGCTGAGGATCGGATCGGCGGCGGCGGCCTCCTGGACCTTCTTGCGGGCGCGCCACACGCGTAGCTTCGTCGCGGTCACCGAGGAGCCGACGAGCGCGGCGACCTCGCCGAGCGGCCGCCCATCGATCTCGTGGAGCGTGAACGCGAGCCGCGCCGCCGGCGAGAGCTCGTCGAGCACCGCGTACAGCTGCTTGACGCCATCGCGCGCGAGCTGACGGCGCGCGCCCGGCTCCTCGCCACCGGCGACCACGTCTTCATCGACGAGCGGGTCGGTGACGATGCGGCGGCCGCGCTGCGACAGGTAGCGATACGCGACGCGCACGGCGACCCGATCGACCCACGTCGCGAGGCTCGCCTCGGCGCGCCAGCCGCGCAGCGACTGGAACACCTGGATGAAGGCCTCCTGGAGCAGATCGTCCATGTCACGGTTCGTGCCGAGCACGCGAAACAGGCTCGCGTGCACGCGGCTGCGGTGGCGTCGAAACAGCTCGCGCGTCGCGGCCGGCTCACCGGTCAGGCACCGGTCGACGAGCAGGACATCTTCGACGTAGGCCGTGGCCACGGTCACTGGTTATATCGTGCACGAGCCGCGGGGCGCGGTTACAGCCGTCGGTCAACGCCGCGTTTTCTTGCCGGTTTTGCGGGCCGGAGGCGCTCTGCCCGCCAGCTGCGCGAGCGGTCCGGGGCACACGTCGGTGAGCTTGCAGCTCGCACACTCACCGCCGCTCCAGATCTGCTCGTACATCGCCTGCACCTGATCGAGCAGTGGGCCGTCGTCGGTGACGATGCCGAGCTCGAAGTTGCGCCGGCCGCTGCCCTTGGCCCCGAGCCCGGCGCCCGTCCAGTTCGCGCTGCCGAGGTAGAGCAGCTCGCCGTCGACGATCACCGCCTTGAGGTGGACGCGCGGGCAGCGGCGCAGCGCGAGGCCGCCCGTGACGAGTCTGGGGTGCTGCGCGAGCTCCTCGCGAAACGGCCGCGACGGCAGCTCGGCGTGCAACAGGCGCAGCTCGACGCCGCGCGCCGCGAGCTGATCGAGGTGCGCGAGCACCGAGACGTACGCCGGCTTCTTCAGCGTGCGCCGCCGGCCCGGCCGCGCACGATGATCCTCGACCATCAGCTCCTTCACGTTCGCGGTCGCGATCCACACGCTGACCTTCGCGGCGAGCACGGCGGCGAGCACGCGCTCGTAGTGGCCGCGCCCCGATACCAGCTCGACCGCGACGGCGCGCGCGGGCAGGGCGAGATCGCAAGCCCCGGCTTCGCGGACCGCAGCACCGCGCGAGCGGTGCCCAGGACGATCGCGCGGTGATGCGGCCGCCTTCACGAGACGCCGAGCAGCGACGGCGTCGAGATGCACTGCCCGCCGTCGACGACGAGCACGTGACCGCTGACGTACGCCGCGGCGGGCGAGCGCAGGTAGACGGCGGCGGCCGCGATCTCGTCGATCGTGCCGAACCGTCCCGCCGGGATGTGGCCCTTCGCCTTCTGCGCGATCTCGCCGGGCGCGAGGCGCTTCATGCCCTCGGTATCGCCGATCGGACCGGGCGCGATGCCGCACGCCCGGATCCCGAACTGCCCCCACTCGACGGCGAGGTTCCTCGTGATCGCGTCGATGCCGGCCTTCGCCGCGGACGCGTGCACCTGCAGCGGGGTGCCGTGGTAGTGGAGCGTCGCGCTGATGTTGAGCACGAGGCCGCGGCCGCTCGTGCGCAGCGGCTCGAATGCGGCGCGCGACGCGTTGAACGTGCCGACGAGGTCGATATCGATCACGGTGCGAAAGCCGTTCGGTGACAGGCCCGCCGCCGGCGCCAGGAAGTTGCCGGCCGCGCCGTTGACGAGCGTGTCGAGCTTGCCGAAGCGCTCGGTGGTCTGCGCGACCGCCCGCGCGATCGCGTCCGGATCGCGGACGTCGGCGGCGACGGCGAGCACCTCGCGGCCGGTCGCCTCGCGCAGCTCGGCGGCGGTCTTCTCGAGCACCTCCTGCTTGCGGCTGACGATGCACACGTTCGCCCCGAACCGCGCATACGCCTCGGCGATGCCGCGGCAGATGCCCGTGCCACCACCGGTGACGAGCGCCACGTGACCATCGAGCACGCCGTCGCGGAACACGTCGAGTGGGCTTTGCATCCGCGAATCTTGCCCGTGCCGGGAAAAATCCGAAACCGCGCGCGGGTCGCGTTGTCTACTGCTTCGACGACGGCGCTGCCTCTTCGGCGCGCCGAGACCCGCGAGCACCGCTCGCACTCGGAGGTCACATGCGCACTATCTGGGCGCGATGGGCGACGTGCGCCCTCGCCATCTCGATCGGTATGCCCGCGGTCGCGGGCACTCACACCAAGAAGTCCTTGTCGGACTGCACGACCTTCACGCAGACCGAGAAGAGCGAGGTCGCGTTCGACCTCGAGGTGCACAACAGCTGCAAGGCGCAGCTCGACTGCTCGGTCTCGTGGAAGGTCGTGTGCGCACCGCAGTCCAAGAAGCGCCGCGCCGTGCACGAGAAACTCTCGAAGTTCACGCTCACCGAGGGCACGGGACAGCGGACCGAGGCGTCTGCGGAGATCTGTGGCGACGAGGCGTGGACGATCGAGTCCGTCGAGTGGGGGTGCGCACCGAGCAAGGACTGAAGAAAATCCGCGAGGTTGTGCCTGCGACCTCCGGTGCAGCGCAGCCTCAGCAGCACGTTAGATCCACGGCGCTTCTGCTACGTTTGTAATCAGCGAGCGACGAAAACGGTGGTCCGAGATCGGCGAAGTCATTCGCCAAGTGCTCGGAAAGCCTCGTCCGTCGCCCGGTCTGAGCACACGTAGTATAAGGACAGAAGGTCATGGATCGTCAGGACATCGATGCGCTGCTGATCGGCGCCCTCTACGGCGAGCTGACGCCCGCCGAGGAGGCACGCCTGACGGCTCACCTCGAGTCGCACCCGGCGGACCGAAGCGCGCTCGACGACCTGAAGAGCGCGCGCCAGGCCGTGCGCGAGAGTCGGATCTTCGATCTCCAAAAGGAGCCGCCGCAGGCGGTCTCCGCGCTGCTGCTCCAGGAGGCCCATCGCCGGGCGCCCCGGGCGGCCGCGTCATCCGACGCGAAAGAGGGCTGGTTCTATCGCTTCACGCGCGTGTTCCTCGCGCACCCGGCGATGGCGGCGGCTGCGATGCTGGTGCTCGTCGTCGGCGTCGCCGGCACGCTCTACGTGAAGAAGGGCGACTCGTTCGCCGAGCAGAAGGCCGCGGCCCCAGCGGCGCCCGAGGTCGCGGCGCCCGCCGAGGCACCGGCCGCGGGCCGTGGGTTCGCCGAGACCGGCAGCGCCGCGGGATCGGCGTATCGCGTCGACCTCGACGATACGGTGATCGACAACAAGCCACAGCCGACCACGACCGCCACGGCCGGCGAGAGCCAGGCAACGCCGCAGCGCGAGCGCGAGGCGAGCGACCAGCCGGCCGGCAAGCTCGCGGCCAAGGACTCGTTCCGGCGCGAGGCCGCGAAGAGCAAGCAGTCGATCGTCGTCGGGACGCCGCGCCCGCAGCCCAAGGAGCTCGACGAGCCGCGTGCGAAGGCGAGCCGCAAGGGTGGCGAGGCGCGCTTCGACGATGCCGAGACGGCGAGCGGTGGTGACCGCATGATGATCGGGGGCGGCGGTGGCGCCGCACCCGCTGGCACCCAGCAGGCCGCACCGCGGCCGACCGCGAGCGCGCCCCAGCTGTCACCGCCTCCGCCGCCGCCACGCGCGGCGCAGACGAAGGCGGCGAAGAAGGAAGCGCAGCCGGCGCCGGCGGATCGCCCTGCGGCCGCGAAGGACAGCGCGCTGATCGCGTGGGCGAAGGCCGAGCACAACCGGGCGATCGCGCTCGCGGGTAACGGTGACTGCCGCGGCGCCGCGCGCCTCGCGGTCGGTGTCGAGAGCCGCGCGCCCGGTTACTACGCGCAGTACATGGCGACCGACCGCGCGCTCAAGCGCTGCCAGGCGTACGTCGCCGCCGAGCGCGAGGCCGACGCCAAGCGTGCCACGAAGGCGCCCGCGTCGAAGCGCGCGACCGACGAGTAGCGTCAGCGCGCGAGCCAGCGGGCGAGCGCACGCGGGGCGCGCTCGAGCTCCTGCATCGCCGGTGGCTCGAGCTGTGTCGTCGACTTGGTCGCCCAGAACACGAGCGGCTCGACGCGCTCGCGATGCAGTCGCAGCAGCGCGGCGGCGGCCTTTCCGGCATAGACACCGTCGAGGCGCGGGCCGCCGGGCCCGGCGAGCGCTGCCATCGCGACGTGCGCGCGATCGGTGAGCTTGCCGTAGCCGGCGCCGAGCTCGCGGTGATCGACGACGAGGAGCGAGGCGTCGAGCTCGACGCGCGGACCACCGAGCCGGGCGATGCGCGCGAGCGTCGCCCGGGCGAGCATGGCGATCAGCGCGCGCGAGGTGACCGGCCACGGCGTGACGCGCACCGCGTGGATGATCGGCGCCGGCCATCGCCACACGCCGAGTGCGCGGGCGAGCGCGATGCCCGCGAGCAGGCCGGCGGTGGTGCACGTGCTGCCGACGGGGAGCACGATGCGTCGCGGCGGTGGCGCGAGCTGCGCGTCGATCTGTTCGGCGAGCTCGAAGGCGGCGGACAGCGCGCCGAGCGTGCCGATCGGCGTCGCGCCGCCCGGCGGCATCACGAGAGAGAGACCGGGCTCGCCCCGGCGTGCGCCGAGCACGCGGCCGGCGACGCTCGCGAGCTGCGACCAGCGGTCCCAGGCGGCGAGCGCCACGCCCGCGAACGGGACCTCGATCACGCTGCGCAATCGCACGATCGGGCAACCCGCGCCGATCAGCGCGCCGGCGTTTTCGTGTGCCCACTCGCTCGCGGGCTGCGGGAACACGACCGCGCCGGCATCGAGACCGAGCGCGCGTGCGTGGAGCACGGTCGCGATCGCGTGGTTGGAGCCGTACGCGCCGATCGCCCAGATCCGGCGCGCTCCGACGTCGCGCGCGTGGCCGAGCCACGCCTCGAGCGTACGCACCTTGTTGCCGCCGTAGCGCGTGCTGGAGTCGCCCTCGCGCTTGATCCAGATCGGCCGGCCATCGATCCGGATCTCGTCGAGCGGCGTAGGCCAGCTACCGAGTGTGGCCCACGGCACGCGGCCGGCGAGCTGTGGCAGGTGACGGAACAGCGCGACGCCACCGACCATCTGCGAGGGTGGATAGCACGAAAACCACACCCCTTGGCCCGACCGCTCGCTTAGGATGGGGGCGCCCATGTCTCAGCTTCGTCTGATCGCCGTTACACTCCTGTGCGCCGCCGCGTGCGGCGACGACTCGAGCCTCGAGGATTACTACCCGCCGCTGCCGCCGACCGGCGGCGCGCAAGAGGTCTCCGCGGGCCAGGTCACCGAGGACAGCCAGCTCGTCCACGGCCCGGCCGAGAGCGGCCTGGTCGGCGACTACTTCATCAAGAACGATCGCGTCACGTTCATCGTGCAGTCACCGGCGCGCGTCATCGGCGTGATCCCGCATGGTGGCAACGTCGTCGATGCCGTGCTCACCGATGGTACGAACCAGATCGTCGACGACCACTTCGGCGAGCTCGGCCTCATCTACCTGCTCGGCCGCACGTGCGAGCCCGATCGCGTCGAGATCGTGCGCGACGGCAGCGATGGCGGGGCCGCGGTGCTGCGCGCGATCGGCAAGAGCGGCAACGACGACTTCCTCAACATCAAGGGCATCGGCCTGCTCCGCGTCGACATGACGGTCGATCCGGATATCGAGGACAACATCGAGTGCGCGACCACGTACATCCTGGCGCCCGGCTCGGTCACGCTCGAGGTCTATCACTCGCTGTACAACGCCGGTCCCGACAAGGTGACCGGTCCGATGGGCACCGTGGTCGATAGCGGCGGCAACACCGAGGCGTGGACGAACACGCGTGGCTTCGAGCGCGCCGACATCAGCGGTCTGCTCTCGAACCCGAACCCGCAACCGTCCGACTATGTCGTCTACCAGGGCCCGGGCGTCGCGTACGGCCTCATCCCGCGGCATGCCGAGCCGACGCCGCACACGCAGGCGCTGATCGCCGGTGTGTCGATCGTGCTCGACGGCAACAGCTCGTTGCTCGACATCCTGCAGACCGACAAGCCGAAATTCCTGGATCTCCCGTCGGGCAAGGGCCTGATGCAGCGCTACGACCTCGTGGTCGGTCACGACGCGAACGCGATCGACGCGGTGTGGCGCGAGGACGAGGCGCTGACGCCGATCAGCGGCAAGGTCGAGTGGGCCGGCGGCGCCGCCGCGACGGGCGCGCGTGTCGGCGTGTTCATCGACGGCAACAGCAACGGTATGCTGGATGACGAGACCGTCGATCTCGACGGCGATGGCACCGTCGACGATCACGCGATCAGCTACATCGACGTCCAGCCGGACGGCACGTTCAGCGGGCAGGTCCCGGCGGGCAACCTGTTCCTGGCCGCCGAGGTCAAGAATGCGGGCCGGTCCGAGCCGGTACCCGCCGCGGACGGCGCCACGCTGACCATCCCCAAGCCCTTGAAGATCGACTTCCAGATCCTCGACGCCGACGCGGGCACGCCGATCCCCGGCACCGTGCTCGTGATCGGCGATCATCCGGCGTTCCCCGACAAGCGCCTGTTCGAGGTCTACGACCGCGTGGATGGTGTCGTCACGATGCTGCACGCGATCCGCGGCACCACGGTGGATCTGGGCGACGGCGCCGATCCGGCGATCTACGTGCCCGCGAACGGCACGTATCGCGTCTACGCGTCGCGCGGCACCGAGTGGTCGGTCGCGTCGGAACCGGTCACCGGCAGCGCGGATGTCGATCTCGCGCTGACGCTCAAGCGCGTCGTGCCGACGCCGGGCTACATCGCGAGCGACTGGCACGTCCACCAGGTCGGCTCGCCGGACTCGCCGGTGCTCGAGGACGATCGGATCCGCAGCGCGGTCGCGACCGGCGTCGAGATGTTCGCGGCGACCGACCACGACTACGTCGCCGACATGGAGCCGATCGTCGAGCAGCTCGGCCTCACGCGCGAGGTGCGCGTCGTGTCGGGCATCGAGGTCACCCCGTTCGCGTACGGCCACTTCAACGCGTGGCCGCTCGTGCCGGACTTCACCTCCGCGAACCGCGGCGCGATCGACTGGGCACGCGGAGCCTCGGCCGGGTTCGCGATGACGCCGGGCGAGATCTTCGATGCCATGCGTGCACGCGGCGCGCAGATGGTCCAGGTCAACCACCCGCGCGGCTCCGGGTTCACCGAGTTCCAGGCCGCGTTCACGCGCGCGAACATCAAGTACGACTTCGACAACCGCACGATCTTCGGCGACTACGAGAACGCGAGCACACCGAACGACTGGCTGCGGCTCCCGGGTGAGTCACTCTGGAGCGATCACTTCAACGGCCTCGAGATCTGGAACGGCTTCTCGCTCGAGGACTCGAACGGCGACGGCCTGCGCGAGAACGTCTCGCTCGACCGCGTGATGCGCGACTGGCTCAGCATGCTGTCGATGGGCTTCTACGTGACTCCCGCGGGCAACAGCGACACGCACACGATCGTCGCCGATCCGGCGGGCATGCCGCGTACGTACATCTACGTCGGCGATGACTCGCCGGATGCGATCGCATCTCCCGCCTCGGTCGATGCCGTGATCGCGACGCAGACCGGCGCGAACAACACGCCGCGCGACGTCGTCGTCACCGATGGTCCGATGATCGACGTCCAGGTTGCCGGTGCTCCCGCGCTCGGCCGCGTGTTCAACTCGATGAACCAGGCAATCACGCTCGACGTCACGGTCTACTCCGCCGACTGGGCCAAGTTCGACACACTCGAGGTGTTCGCGAACACCACGCCCGACGCGCCGCGGGACGACACCACGCTGACGCCGCTCAAGTGCTACACGAGCCGCCCGCTCGACACGCTTGCCGCGACGGATCCATGCAAGCGTGCGCCACTCGAGCCGGAGCTCGTGGACATCTCGCTCACTCCGGTGGGGACCGGTGGCTACCAGCGCTGGGAAGCGACGGTGCAGGTGACGCTCGACGCGAACGACATCCCGACACGCGCCGGCGCGACCGGCACGGACGCCTGGCTCGTGTTCCGCGCGCGCGGCGATCGCGGGATTTTCCCGATCTTGATCAAGGGTGACACGGTGTCCGCCGAGACGATGCCGGCGCTGCTCGGCGGCGACATCGCTGCGATCGGCGCGGCTCTCGATGGCCACGGAGTGCCCGCGAGCGCGGTCACCGCGCCTGTCTTCGTGGACTTCGATGGTGGAGGCTACCGGGCACCGTTTGCGCCCTAGCCGGGCTTAGTGCTCGTGCTATCAAGGACAACAAGGTACGGCATGGATCAGTCGTTTTGGGACCTCATGAACCATGGCTTCGGGGCCATGTGGGTCGTCATCTCGTTCTCGGTGATCGCCCTCGCGGTCGCGATCGAGCGTGTGATCGCGCAGTGGAAGTTCGTCACTCGCGCTCGCCAGCTCGGTGACACGGTCACGCGCTGCCTGTCGCGCGGCGCCGTCGACGAAGGTCGCTCCGCGTGCGAGCGCTCGCCGTCACCGATCGCCGATGTGTTCCTCGTCGGCTACGAGCGGCTCGGCCGCGCCAAGCCCGAGCACGTCGCGACCGCGGTGCACCGCGAGCGCCTGCGCGTGAATCAGGATCTGCGCTCGCGGCTGTGGATGCTCGGCACGATCGGCGCGACGTCGCCGTTCGTCGGTCTGTTCGGCACCGTCGTCGGCATCATGACCGCGATGGGCGGCTTCAACGCCGACGACGAGGTGAAGTTCTCGATGGTGTCCGGGCCGATCTCGCAGGCGCTGATCGTCACCGCGGCCGGCATCCTGGTCGCCGTCGAGGCCGTCATCCTGTTCAACTTCTTCAGCCAGCGCGCGAGCCGGGTCGCGACCGAGATGAAGCTGCTCACCGACGAGTTCCTCGAGCTGTTGCTCGAGAATCCGGGCGACTCGCAACCGAGCCGCGCGAAGAAGTCCGAAACCAAACACGACGACAAGAGCGAGGGCACGGCCCGCGCGAAGGGTGATGGCGATGGCGATCGGGAAGCTGCCTGAGGACGACGGCGGCGACGAGGGTGGTGAGTCGATCTTCGCGGAGATCAACATCACCCCGCTCACCGACGTCTTCCTCGTGCTGGTGATCATCTTCATGGTGAGTGCGCTCGCCGTGCAGGTCGAGGCGCGCCACGAGAAGCAGAAGGTCGCGCAGCAGCAGGACCAGACCGAGGCCCAGAAGAAGTCGGGTCTCAAGGTCAACCTGCCGCAGGGCCAGGCGCAGGAGATCGATCCGACGAAGGCATCGCTCGTGCTCGTCATCCCGCTGCAGGGCGATGTCGACGTCGGCGGCAAGCGGATCGCGGACGGCGACATCGACAACCTGTTCCGCGCCGCGTTCACGCGCGACAAGACCACCCAGGTCGTGCTCAAGGCCGACAAGGGCGTGCCGCACGGCCGCGTCGTCAACATCATGGAGCGCGCGAAGCAGGCGGGACTGTCTCGCCTGGCGATCGGCACCGGTCTCGGCCCGTAGCCACGACCAGGAGCTCGCGGGCGAGCGCGCCGGTGCGTTGCGTGGCGGGGACGATCGGCAGCCCGGCCGGTAGCTCGTCTGTCGTGCAGCCGCGCGTCTGGTCGACGCAAAAGACGATCTCCTCGATCCCCGCGGCGCGATAGAGCGCGTGCTTGCGCTCCAGGAACTCGGTGGTCCAGAATCCGACGAGCTCGACGTAGGTGCGGCGGGACGCGTGCTCGATGACGAGATCGGGGCAGACCAGCGAAGCGCCGGCGGCGAGTGGCCACGGTCGCGGCGTGATCATGGCCTCCGGCGCGAGCCGGCCGAGCTCCTTGGCCAGGCGCCGCACGTCACGGCCCGGTGCGAGCAGGCGCGCGGGCGCGGCGGGCAGCAGCACCGGCGAGGCGACCTCGACCGCGTAGGTGTCGTCACGGCTGCGCGCGATGATCGCGAGCTCGAAGCGCTCGCACTCGCCGAGCAGCGGGGCCAGGCCCGCGAGCGCGCGCCCGTACACGCCGGTGCGGTGGAACAGCGCGAGCGGACCGAGCACGTCGAGCACGGTCTCGCCGCGCCCGCCGCGCCACACGGTAGAGAGCAGGCCGCGCGCGGCGGCGGCGTGGATCAGGAGGGCGGCATCCCCCCAGACGCGCAGCTCGACCGACTGCGCGCGCATCAGCGTGCGCTGCAGCAGGTGCACGTTCGCGGTCGCTGCGACCTCGAGCTCCGACGGCCGGCCGGCAGGGAGCTCGACAGGGCGCTCGCGCGGCAAGTCGGACCACAACAGGCTCTCGACGGCGGCGCTCGTGATCTCGAGCTCGCGCGCGGCATCCGCGATGCGGGCCTCGCGCTCGTGCGGCGTCAGGGCTGGCACGCCGAGCACGCGCGCGCGGGTGCTGCGGGCCTGCCGGGCATTGCGGACGCGACCGCCGAGCAGGCGCTGGATCGCGCCGACGACGGCGGCGAACCGCACCGGTGCGCGCGGCTGGCCGACGCGGCGCGTGTCGTCGAGGCGCTCGAGCGCGACGCGCCACGGCTGGCCGGCGGCGGCCTCGACCGTATCGAGCACGGCGGTGACCCACGGCAGATCGGTGTCGTCGAGCAGGTTCGGCGCGCTCATGGCCGCACCTCCAGCGAGGCGTTTCGCGCGAGCCCGCGGCGGCGGCTCTTGACCTGCGAGACCTCGGCGGTCTGCTCGACGACGAGCTCGTAGACGCGCGCGCGCTTGCCTGGACGCGGGCGGAGCAGGCGACCGATGCGCTGGACGTGGCGGCGCATGCTGCCCGTGCCGCCGACGACGAGCGCGAGCTCGGCCTCGGGAAGATCGAAGCCCTCGTCGAGCACCTGCGCCGATACCAGCACCGGGCTCTCGCCCCGGCGGAACCGCGCGATCATCTCGGCGCGCTCGGCGCGGCCGATGTCGCACGTGATCGGCATGACGAGCAGCTCGCGCGCGATCGCGTACGCGGTCGCGTTGTCGGCGGTGAACACGAGCGTGCGCTCGCCCGGGTGGCGGGCGAGTACGTCGTGAACCGCGCGGCGCTTGCCGGCGGGGTAGGCGAGCAGTGCGCGCGATGCGCGCCACGCGGCCATCGCGTCGCGGCCGCGCTCGCTGCGCGCGGCGATGCTCGTCAGCTCGCGCCAGGACAGGCCGGGGATGATGCGCTGCTGCTGCGCATAGAACGCAGCGAACTCGGACCGCAGCGTGCTGTAGCGCGCGCGCTCCTCGGGCTCGAGTCTGATCGGTACGGTCTCGACGTCGTACTCGGCGAGCGCGTCGCCACGCAGATCCTCGATCGTCAACTCGTACACGAGCGGCCCGAGATGGCGCGGTAGCGCGGCCGAGCTCGACGGCGTGGCCGTGAGACCGAGGCGCGCCGGCGCGACGAGCATCTCGAGCACCTCGCTCGGGCACCACGCACCGACGTGGTGCGCCTCGTCGACGATCGCGAGCCCGAACCGATCGCCGACCCGCGGCGCCCAGCTCACTGCACTCGCGTACGTGGCGACGGTGATCGGCGCGACGCTGTGGTCACCGTCGCCGAGCCGGCCGATCGCGTGCGGCCACGCGGCCTCGAGCGCGCGCGCCCATTGATCGAGCAGGATGCGTGTCGGCACCAGGATCAGCGTGCTGACCGCGAGCTCCGCGATCGCGGCGAGCGCGACCAGGGTCTTGCCCGCGCCGGTCGGCAACACGACGACGCCGCGATCGCCCGCGTCGCGCCATGCCCCGAGCGCATCGCGCTGGTACCAGCGCAGGGCCGGCAGCGACCACCGCGGCTGCAGGGCCGCGGGCTCGACCGCGTCCGTGTACGGGACGCGTGCGGCCGACAGCCGGCCACGCAGCTCGGACATCCGCTCGGCGGGCAAGCGCCACGCGGCGAGCTCGGCGTCGAACCTAGCTCCTAGCAATTGCACGAGATCGTGGCCGTGCTCGACACGGTCGATCACCAGGGTTCCGCGGTCGAATCGAATGCGCATGCGGCGGCACACAGCAAGCGATGTGCCGCGTGCGCGCGCGGGATCTACTGCGTGATCCGCGTCAGCGTGTAGCCGCGCTTCGCGAGCAACGCGACGACGCCCTTCGGTCCCGTCAGATGATCGGCGCCGACCGCGATGAACACGCCGCCGGCCGCGAGCATCTTGTCGAGGGTCGGGATCCAGGCCGCATTGCGCGCGAACACCATCTCGTCGTCGATCTTCGCGAGCTCGGCCTCGGTGTAGCCGGCGGCGAGCAGATCGGCGCGCGCATCGTCGTCGAGGCCGGGCTCGTGGTCGACGCCGGCGCAGTATTCATGGAGATCCTTGCGGCTCTCGGCCTCGATCTCGTCGCGGTCCTCGGTCCCCGCGATCGAGGCGCGCAGCATGCGGAGATCGAGCAGCTGCTGGAGCAGCCGCGACTGGAACGCGCTGGTCTCGAGGCCGCGGGTCGGGATCTTTGCCGCCTGCACCGCGCTCTGGATCTCGAGATCGAGGCTCGCGCTGATGTCCTCGTACATCACGGCCATCGCGAACAGCGCCTTCGTCGGCGTCGTCTTCGCGACCCGGTCGGCGACCATCGGGCCGACGAGCTGGCGGTAGTGCTTCCACAGATCGGGGCCGAGCTCGTCCGAGAGCACGACCTCGGTGTCGGGAACGTCGCTGTTGTCGCCGGGCGCGAGCTCGAAGACCGCGAGCCTCGCCGCTGCGATCGCGTCGTGGACCGGCCGCGGGAACTTCGCGAGCGGCACGCCGACATGGCGCGTGCCGAGGATGTGCGAGATCTTGCCCGCCTTCTCGATCCGGTAGAAGTACGGCGCGGTCACGGCCGGGCACGCCTGCTCGGCGATGCGATGCCGCTCGGCCAGGCTCGGCGGCGCGTCCGGATCGGGCGTGGTGTTCACCGCCCAGGGGTCGGCCGCCGGGCCAGCGGATGGTGCCGCGGAGCCGCGCGCGGGCTCGATCACCGGCGCCGGCGCTGCGGGTGTTCCCGGTTCGGCGTGACAGCCCACGGCCGCGAGCACGAGGGCGACGAGGGCGGGCCGCATGCCCTACAGTAGCGCACGATCAGGCGGCGGACCGTCTCTTCTCCGCACCGGCGAACTGCTCGACCCAGCCGGCGAACGAGGCCATGAACTTCCGCAGCAGCTCGCGGGTCTTCTCGCTGGTCAGCCGGCCGTGGTCATCGAGCGACTCGTCGACGTGCGCGAGGTACGCCTCCGGCTGCGGCATGACCGGCACGTCGAGGAACACGCAGCACTGCCGCAGGTGATGCTGCGCCATCGAGGTGCCCGGCGCGCCGGGCGAGATGCCCGCTACGCCCGCAGGCTTGCCGGCCCAGACGCTATGGCCATAGGGCCGCGAGCCGACGTCGATCGCGTTCTTCAGCACGCCGGGGATCGAGCGGTTGTACTCGGGGGTCGCGAACAGGATGCCGTCCATCGACCGGATCCGGTCGCGAAACTCGACCCACTCGCGCGGCGGCTCGTCGGGATCGAGGTCCTGGTTATAGAGCGGGAGCCGGCCGATCTCGACGTGCTCGAGGTGCAGCGAGTGCGGCGCGAGCTCGATCAGCGCATTGCTGATCTTGCGGGTGAACGACTCCTTGCGAAGACTGCCGACGATAAGGGCGATGTTGCGAGCCATGGTTCCTCCGAGGCCCAGGAGTGCAGGCACGCTGCCAACTACAGCAGGACGCCGCCGGTCGGCAGCCCAGCGTCGGGCGGCGCCGGCGCTTGCGGCTCGGGCTCCGGTTCCGCGGGGAGTGGCTCGCCGGGCGGCGCGGGAGGCCGATCGGTCGGCTCTGCGGGCGACGGCTCGGCCGCGGGTTCGACGGGACCGGGCACCACCGCCACACCGCCCGGTCCGGCATGTAGCTCGTCGCCGAGCCGGCGCAAGAACGCCGCCCACTGCGCCGCATCGGTGACATGCCGAGGCCGCTGGGCGGCAGCCGCGTCGAACTGGCGCGAAGCCTCGGCGAGCCCGGCGCTGGCGTCG
Source organism: Kofleriaceae bacterium (assembly GCA_036794935.1). GTDB lineage: Bacteria > Myxococcota_A > Polyangia > Haliangiales > Haliangiaceae > JABFXX01. Next base: position 20,150 of record DAIRFU010000015.1, read on the forward strand.
CGCAGCCGCAGTGACGCACGCCAGTAGGTGACGTCGCCGCGCAGGCGCTCGACCTCCTTGCGCTCGTCGCGGCGCTCGGGGGCGCGCGACAGCAGGAGTGCCTGCTCGAGCTGGCCCGCCGCGGTGTCGAGCGGGTTCGCCTTGCCGGTCGGCACCGGATCGAGCAGATCGGACGAGGTCAGCGTCGTGCTCGCGCGATCGATCAACAGCTCGAGGTACCAGCGCTCGAGCTCGGCGAGGTCCTCGGTCTCGCGCGGCTTGCACTCGGCGCTCGACGGCAGCGCGATCGGCTGCCACTCGGCGCCGATCAGCGGGTGGGTGCCCCAGGGCGGGAACGACCGGCCTTGCTCGGCGGACACGCGGTCGGCCGCGCACGCGATCACGTAGCGCTGCGCGTTGGCGTGACCGAGCAACGCGAACGTGGCGACCACCAGACCGACGACGAGCACGCCGCCACCGATCCACATGGTGCGGCGGCCGCCCGGCTTGCGCGGCCCATCGTCATCATCGTCGTCGCCTCGCTTGCGGCGCGACCGTGGCGGCGGCGCCCCGACCGCCTCGCGCAGCGAGTCCTCGCCGTACGCGGCGGGCAGCAGCGGGTCCTCGACGGGCGCTGGCGGTGACTCCGCCGGCGCGGCCTCCGGTGCGGTGGTGGCAGCCTCGGAAGCGGGTGGTGAATCGACTGGTGAATCGGTGGCTGAATCGACTGGTGAATCGGTGGGTGAATCGGCGGGTGGATCGGTGAGTGGATCGCGTGGCGGATCCTCGGTCACGGCGCGACCTCGACGCGATTGCGCCCGCGCTGCTTCGCGCCATAGAGCGCGATGTCGGCCCGCTCGATCAGGTCCGCCATGTCCTCGCCCATCCGCCACTGCGCGATGCCAACCGAGATGCGCAACAGCAGGGCGAGCCCGTCGCCGACGTCGAACGCGCGCTCGCACACGCGCTGGCGCATGCGCTCGCCGACCTCCCAGGCGCGGCCGGCATCGGCCTTCGGCAGCACCGCGATGAACTCCTCGCCGCCGTAGCGGACGAGCACGTCGCCGCCGCGAATCGCGCTGCGCAGCCGGCGCGCGACCTCGGCGAGCACGACGTCGCCGATGCCATGGCCGTACTGATCGTTGACCGCCTTGAAGTGGTCGACGTCGACGAGTGCGATCGACAGCGGGCGGTCGCGATCGATCGCGGCCTCGATCTCGGCGGGCAGTCGCTGCTGGAGGAACTCGCGATTGTACGTGCCGGTCAGCGGATCCGTGACCGCGACCCGGTGGAGGCGCACGTTCTCGATGTCGAGCGCGATCGTCGTCGCGATGAAGCGGACCAGCTCGAGGTCGTTGGCGTCGAACGCGTCGACCTCCTCGGCGGTCGCGGTCACCACGCCGACCCGCTCGCCCCGCGAGAGCAGCGGCACGCACAGCATCGCCGCGATCGGCGTCTGGTTCGCCGGCAGCACGACGAAGCGCGGATCCTGGGTGACGTCGCCGATCAGCGCCGACTCGCCGCGCTCGACGACCCAGCCGGCGACGCCTTCACCGATCGCGAACGACAGCGTGTGCATGCGCTCGGTGCGGAGCCCGTAGGCGGCCCGGGCGAGCAGGCGCTTGCGGCTCGCGTCGAGCAGCATCACCGAGCACGCCTTCGCGTTCACGAGCTGGCAGATCAGCTCGGAGATTCGCGAGAGCAGGATGCCCGGGTCGAGGTCCGATCCGATCAGCTTCCCGATCTCGAACAGCACCGCGGGGAGCCGTGCGAGCTGCTCGGGTTTCATACGTTCGTTACGTAACCGATGAAGGGGAGGTTCCGGTACTGCTGCGAGATGTCGAGGCCGTAGCCGACGACGAACTTGTTGGGGATGGTGAAGCCGAGATAATCGATCGTGACCGCGCGCTCCTGGCGCTCCGGCTTGTGGAGCAGCGAGGCGAGCTTGATGCTGGCGGGCCGGCGGGTGCCCAGGTTCTCGAGCAGGTAGGCCACGGTATGCCCGGTGTCGACGATGTCCTCGACGACGATCACGTGCTTGCCCTCGATCGGCCGCGACAGATCCTGCGTGATCTGGACCACGCCTGACGACACGGTGGCGTCGCCGTACGACGAGATGCCGATGAAGTCGACCGCGATGGGCAGCGCGATATGGCGCACGAGGTCGGCCAGGAAGATCACGGACCCCTTGAGCACGCCGATCACCACGACATCCGCTTTGCCGCGATATTCAGCGGTGATTTGCGCGCCGAGCTCTGCGACGCGGGCGGCAATCGCCTCCGCCGAAATCAGCTCGGCAAACGGGTCATGATCACGATTCCAGGCGGGGGGCGGCGAGGCCATGCCCCCGAATGTATCGCAACCGCGCTACCGATGTTTGCGGACAGTGACAGCGACCTCGTGCCGTGCAGTTTGTGATTCGACCCAATGATCGAGCGTCTTGGGATCGTCGTTTCCGTCGTACCTAGGGGCTATCAGGCGCGCCCGGCCGTGTTTCGCGATTCTGCCGTGATGCTCACACTCCCGCGCCCATCCCGCAGGCGTGCCGGAGTGGGCGGTGCGGAGCCCGACGTTCACCCGCACGATCAAGAAGGGTACGCGGCTCTCGCGCGACTCGGTGGCCTGGGACTTTCACGCGCGAGGGCGTCTCGATGACCGGGATCAGCCGGTGCCAGCGCGTCCGTGGTTCGAGACCAAGCACGATGCCGATATCATCGAGCACTCCATCTGCTCGTCGGAACATCGGACGGTGCTGTCCCTTCTTTGGATTCCCGAAGCAGTGGCAGAGTGGGTCGGAATGAAGTCGTACTAGCGGCGCCCCCAAGCGGGTAGAGGCGGCTGAAGTCGTCTGCAATGTCCTGTCGGCAATGCTTGTCCAGAAAGGTCGCCTCAGCACCCAGTGGCATCGACTCGTGACCGCAGCTCCTTGAGCCGTTCGGCAAGCCCGGCAGGATCTGAGTCCGCAGTTTCCTCGACCACTACACCCACGAGCTCGGATGTGTCCACGCGAAACAGCAAACCTAACCGCGTGTACCCAATGCCCGATGGCGTGATGACGGCACAGCCAAGCCAGGGTGGAGCGCCCGCGCCCGTCTGACACGACATCACCTTTCGTTGCCGCTGGAGAATCGCCTCCCACCGAGGGACACCTGCGGTAGCGCTGCTACCACAGATACTGTTCACCAAGCCCGTGGTGGCATCGAAGACGACAACCTTCTTCCCAACAAATGACCTTAGCCCATTGGCTTCGATGACCGCAGCAGGATCGGCCCCCGTGAGCGCGGGCCTATGAATCGCATCCTGGGATTGCTGAGTACTGTCGGATACCGACGCGTCTTGGATGGCTCCAGGACCTTGCGGCCCTTCGCCGTGCTGCTGCGTTCCCCAGCAGGCGGCGATAGTCAGCATGAGTGTCGTTATCGTTGGCGAGGCAAGCAAAGGGCGCATGAGATTGAACCCGCGCGTTAGTACGGTGGACCACATGGACAACTCCGCAGGCAGGCTACATAGCTAGCATCGGCCGTTGCCCAACACTCGATTAGGTCCCACCCACTGGCGACCAGCTGCGGGACGGGCCCATTGCTGCCCCCGGGCCGCCGACCGTCATCCATGAAACTGTGAGGATGTGGAACAATGATCGTGTGCACACCCCACATACCGATGCGGCTGCAGCGGTGAGGTACCTATTCTGTTCGCTCTTGCTGGGCTGCAGTGGTTCCGCCGCGCTGTCGGACGCGTCGACAACGGACGCACCAGTAGCACGGATGGCAGAGTACGTCGGCAGCGGTTCGACAGGGCCGACGGCTGCATCATCTACGATTTCGATTCCCACGGCACAGGCAGGTGACCTCATCGTAGTGGTTATATCGACCACGAACGCAGCGGCTCAGTTGCCGGATCCGTTCCTGGGTGCGAACGACTATTCAAAGAGGGTCCAAGCTCACGCTGACGAAAGCAATTGTCAGAAATCAGTGACGCTGTGGAGTTTCGGCAACGTTCCCGAAGGCACAGCAGGGATACGGATCGAAAACACAGGCGACAGCTTGTATGTTGCATACGGCATGATCTTCACAGGACTACGGAGCGACGCCGGAGGACGGCTCCAGCCGTACGGCACGGCGACGTTCCCAGCGGGAGACATTGCAACAGCTCCGGCCGTGTCTGCCTCGAACGGTACCGTGGTCGTCTCTGCAGTCGTGAGTTGCGCCACAATCGATGCTCTCAGCGACGCGAACTCGTTCACGGAGATCGGCATCATCGATGGGTCGAGCGCAGCGTATGCGTTTCCTTCTACGGCAGGAGCATACGCAGCTGCATGGAGCCAGAGCACGGGAACGTGGGCCGGAGTAACCGTCGTATTCGAGTGATCACTGCACGCGTCACGTCCGTGTCCACTTTTTTCACGGACAGAAGCGCGCGACGAACATGACCAAGGCAAGGCGATTGCCCACGACAGCCAGGACAACCTGATCGTAGCCGGGACATTCCGCGATACCGTTCAGTTTGGCGCAACCTCGTTGACGAGCGATTCGGGAAGCGTCGACATCTACGTCGCAAAGCTGGCGCAGGCCGATGGCTCTGTTGTGTGGGCGAAACGATTCGGTGGCAGCGGCGAGGATCTGGTTACGGGCCTCGCCGTGAACGAGCAGGATGAGATCTTCCTCAGCGGCTCTATCAATGGCCCGCACGACTACGGCGGCGGGCCGCTGCCCCACGCGGGCGCACGAGACATTCTGTTGCTGAAGCTCTCCGCGACTGGTGATTTTGGCTGGGCGAAATCCTTCGGAACCAGCGGATACGATCAAGGGACTGCCGTGGCGGCGCGCAATGGTCAGGTTGCGCTCGGCGGCTACTTCAATGCGGGCACCCTCGATGTCGCCGACACCTCCATTCCGAGCCAAGGCACCGACGATATCGTGATCGCTTTGTTCTCCTCGTCTCAGGGAGACCTCGTTTGGGCGAAGGGCTTTGGCGGGACCAGTTCTGACAAGCCCGAGACGATGCGCATCGACAGCTCGGGAAACGTGGTCGCTGCTGGTGAGTTCCAAGCAACCGTGAACTTCGGCATGGGCTCCGTGACCGCAATGAACAGAGACGTATTCTTGTTGAAGCTCGGCGCAGCCTCGGGAAACGCGCTCGTTGCGAAGACGTTCGGAGGCGATGACGTGGACACGGCGTCTGCTGTGGACGTGGATGATACCGACGCGATGTACCTCGCCGGCTCGTTCAAACACACGGTGAACTTCGGGACCGGAGACGTCACCGCCAGCTCGACAACCAACTCTGATGCGTACCTGGTCAAGCTCAGCGCGGCGGGCGCCACGGTCTGGGCAAAGCCCTACGGCGGCACTGGAAACACGCGTCGTGCAACGTCGGTCGCGATCTCGTTGACCAACGATGTCGTGTTCGCCGGTGGGTTCAGCGGCGAGCTGTCACTCGGCGGCGCGACGCTCAGCTCTGCGAGCGGCAGCGCCGAGGATGTTTTCCTCGCGCGCGCGGCTGCGGGCGACGGCTCCTATGTTTCGTCTACGCGTGCCGGTGGCCAGG
>DAIRFU010000258.1:0-9280 GCA_036794935.1 Kofleriaceae bacterium
CGAGTACCCGGTATACGAGCCGGCGCGCCGCACGCCGCCGGCCGAGATCCGCGCGGCGATCGAGGACACCGACGGCTCGCTGATCGTCGCCGAGGCCCCGGGCCCGGCGGGCGCCGGAGCGCCCTGGCAGCTCGTCGGCTTCGCGATCGGCGGTCCGCTCGAGCAGAGCAAGGACGTCGAGGGCTGCGATGACGATCCGATGCTCGGCAAGCGCAACACGATGTACTCGGTCTCGATCACGGTCGCGCCGAGCTACCAGGGGTCGGGCATCGGCAGAAAGCTCAAGGAGCAGCAGCTGCGCGACGCCGCGGCGCGCACGGGGCAGGGCGGCGCACCGCGCTACCGCTACGTCACCGGCCGCAATCGCGTCGGCCGCACGGCGCAGATGACCCACCTGAACCGCGTGTTCGGTGCCCACGTCGTGAGCGTGCTCACGGGCCAGTACGAGGACCCGGAGGGGCAGGCGATCTATTACCGGATCCCGCTCGGCGCGTTCACGCCCGATCCTGCCGTCAAGCACGACATCGTCCGTCGCCGCGCGGTCACCGCCGAAGGCGAGACGCCGATCGAGCTCGATCTCGCGTCGGGCCTGACGCGTCCGTTCGCGGGCGGCCCGCCGTCGCTGCGCGAGGCCGAGGATCGCGGCCTGCTCTACGGGCCGGCGGTCAACAAGCTGACCCTGATGAACTACACGACGCCGGCGACCGTGCGCGCGCTCGAGTGGATCGGCGCACTCTTGCCCGAGCTGCCCCACATGTACCTGACGAGCAGCCGCGACGAGTGCGTGGACAAGGCGCTGCGCATGCTCAAGTGCACGCGCAAGGACGCCCAGGTCGCGATCGGCCTCGACGGCGGGTACTACGGCCACACCGTCGCGACCTGCCGGTCGCTGTCGGACCCGGCCACGCATCGCGGCGGACCGGCTCACTTCGCGTGGCCGCGCGTGCCGCACCCGGCGCTTGCCGGCACCGAGGCCACGATCCGCGCGCTGCGCGACGCGGTCGCCGCGGCCGGCGGCCCGAGCAAGGTGCTCGGCTTTGTCTACGAGCTGGTCCAGGAGCGCACCGGCTGCGTGCTGCCGGCCGACTTCGTCACCGCGCTGACGGCGCTGCGGGCGGAGCTCGATCTGCCGCTCGTCGCGATCGAGACCACGACGAGCACGTATCGCTCGGGCCTCGGCCCGTTCATGTCGCCGGCGATCGGCCTTTCGCCCGACGTGCTCGCGTGGTGGGGCGGCGGCCAGACCGGCGTGATCCACACGACGGCGCGCTGGTTCGTGCCCGGTCCGCTCACGCTGGTGTCGACGTGGGACGGCGACGAGCTGTCGCTCATCCGCATGCACCACCACCTGCGGGCGGCGCGCCACATCGACGTCGCCGCGCGCTCGCGCGCTCTCGACGAGGTGCTCGGCTCGCTGCGCGGTGCGACCGCGCGCGGTGCCGGCGCGTACCGCGTCGTGGCCGGACCGCCGGAGCTCGCCGACTCGCTCGCGCATCACGGCATCGCGGTGCGTCGCTTCCCGAACGGCCACCTCGGCATCGTCCCGGCGCTCGATCAGATCGATGCCGCGGCCGCCGCGATCCGGGAGGCGCTGTGAGACTCCTCGAGCTGCCGGCCGGCAAGTCGCCGCGCGAGTGGGGACGGATCCACGGTGAGTCGTTCCGTGGCGAGATCAAATCGCTCGCCGCGATCCGCGTGTATCTGTGCGCGAAGGTCGGTGGCTTCGCCGGCCACGATCAGGTGACCGCCGCGGCGAAGGCCCACCTGCCGATCCTCGAGCGCTATCACCACGCGCTCTACGAAGAGCTGCTCGGCATCGCCGAGGGCGCGATCGTGCCGCCCGAGGACATCGTCGTCGCGAACCACTACACCGACCTGCGCGATCTCGATCCAGATCCCGGCACGTGGCTGATGGCGCCGACGCGCGACGAGCCGGGCATGGCCGGCGGCAGCGACAGCTCGGCCGGAGCCGAGGGCCTTGGCGCGAATATGGAGCGGGGCGGATTCACTCCGCCCCGCGGGGACGACGGGTGCAGCATGCTGTTCGCCGAGACGCCGACCGGGCGGATCCTCGCGCAGACCTGGGACATGCACGCGACGGCCACCCCCTACGTCATGGTGCTCGGCGTGCCCGAGAGCGAGGACGGCCCGGCCGCACGGCTCCTCACGGTGACCGGCTGCCTCGGCATGGCCGGCATGAACGCATCGCGCGTCGCGATCGCGATCAACAACCTGTACTCGACCGATGCACGGCTCGGCATCGTGTGGCCGGCGATGGTCCGGCGCGCGCTGCACGCGGACACCGCCAAGGCGGCGCTCGACGTGATCGTGAAGAGCCCGATCGGCTCGGGGCATCACTACTTCGTCGCCGATCGCGGGGCCGCGTTCGGTGTCGAGGCGTCGGGCACGCGGCGCAAGGTGATCTGGGATCGCGACAAGGTCGCGCTCGGCGAGCCGGCGCGCTACTGCCACACGAACCACTGCCTCGACGGCGACGTCAGCACGTACAGCAAGGTGCCTGCCGCGAGCACGACGTTCGATCGCATGCACTGGCTCGAGAAGGACCTCGACAAGCACGCGGTCCACGATCTCGATGATGCCTGGAAGCGGCTCGGCTCCGAGGAGGGCTGGCCGCGCAGCATCTGTACGAACATGGCGACCCCGGAGGCTCCGCACGGCGCGGCGACCTGCGGCGCGATCGCGATGAACCTGGACAGCGGCGAGCTGTGGGCGCAACAGGGCTTGATCCACAACGTCGCGCCGGAGAAGTGGCAGCTGTGACGGACTATCCATTCTTCTTCACCTGGAGCTCGCAGAACGCGGTCCGGCCGGTCGAGCTGACCGGCGGCGAGGGCGCTTGGTTCACGACCAAGGACGGCAGCCGCTGGCTCGACCTCGGCTCGCTGAGCTACCAGATCAACGCCGGGCACGGGAACCGGCGCATCATCGAGGCGATCAAGCGGCAGGCCGACGAGCTGTGCGTGTCGACACCGAACGCCGTGTTTCCGGCGAAGGTCGAGCTCGCGAAGCGGCTGCTCGCGATGGCCGGCCCGGGCTTCTCGAAGGTGTTCTTCACGCTCGGCGGCTCGGAGGCGAACGAGAACGCGCTCAAGATCGCGCGCCTCATCACCGGCCGGTTCAAGAACATCGCGCGCTATCGCAGCTATCACGGCGCCACGATGGGCGCGCTGTCGCTGACCGGCGACTGGCGGCGGCCACCGCTCGAGCCCGGCCTACCGGGCATCGTCCACGTCCATGACTGCTACTGCGATCGCTGCCCGTTCGGCAAGACGCTCGACACGTGCAAGCGCGAGTGCGCGACGACCATCGGTCAGACGATGCAGCTCGAGGGCAAGCGGACCACCGCCGCGGTGTTCCTCGAGCCGGCCGCCGGCTCGAACGGCGTGCTCGTGCCGCCGCCCGATTACTGGCCGATCGTGCGCAAGGCGTGCGACGAGGATGGCGCGCTGCTCGTCGCCGACGAGGTGCTCACCGGCTTCGGTCGCACCGGCAAGGCGTTCTGCCACCAGCATTTCGGCGTCGTGCCCGATCTCATCACGGTCGCGAAGGGACTCGCGTCGGGCTACGCGACGATCGGCGCCGTGATCGTGCACGAGCGCGTCGCCCAGTACTTCAACGAGCACGTGCTCGCGTGCGGTCTCACGTACTACGCGCACCCGGTGTCGTGCGCCGCCGCGGTCGAGACGCTGCGCGTCTACGAGGATGACAAGCTGTTCGATGCCGCGGCGGGGCTCGATCCGGTGCTCCGCCGCGAGCTCGACGCGGTCGCCGCCCGGGTCGCCACGCCGTCGTTCGTGCGCTCGATCGGCCTGCTCGGCGCGCTCGAGGTCGAGGCGAGGCCCGAGCAGTGGGCATCGCTCGGCAAGGAGCTCGCCGCGCGCAAGCTGTCGCTGCACGTCGATGCCGGCCGTGGCCTCGCGATCTTCTCGCCGCCGCTGTGCATCACCGAGGACGAGCTGGTCACCGGCGTGCGTGCTTTCGGGGATGCTGCCGTGGCAGCATTCGGCGCGCGCGTATGACCGGAAGACACTCGAACAAGCTCGTCGCCTCGATCGAGGAGGCGCTCGCCCCCCTACGTGATGGCATGACCATCATGGTCGGCGGCTTCGGCCTGTCGGGGAATCCCGAGGCGCTGATCCGCGGCGTCGTCGCCCGCGGCGTCAAGGAGCTGACACTCGTCTCCAATAACGCCGGCAACCTCGGCAAGGGGCTGGCGACGTGGCTGCAGGCCGGCCTGATTCGCAAGGTGATCTGCAGCTACATCGGCAGCAACCAGGAGCTCCACACGCGGATGGCATCCGGTGAGGTCCAGGTCGAGATCACGCCGCAGGGCACGCTCGCCGAGCGCATGCGCGCCGCGGGCGCCGGTATCCCGGCGTTCTTCACGCCGACCGGCGTCGGCACCGTCGTCGAGCAGGGCAAGGAGGTCCGCGAGATCGACGGCCGCCGCTACATCCTCGAGCGCGCGCTGCATGGCGATGTCGCGCTCGTCCGCGCGCAGACGGCCGATCACTTCGGCAACCTGCGGTTCTGGCGCACCGCGCGCAACTTCAACCCGGTGATGGCGACCGCGGCCAGGCTCGCGATCGTCGAGTGCGACCAGCTCGTCGAGAACGGCACGATCGATCCCGACGCCGTTCATCTGCCGGGCATCTTCGTCCATCGCATCATCCACGTGCCCGAGCACGAGAACGCGTTCGAGTATCGAACCGTGAGGCAGCGCGCATGACGTACTCGACCGAAGACATGGCGCGGCGCGCGGCTCGCGAGATCCCCGCCGGCTCGATCGTCAACCTCGGCATCGGCCTGCCCACGCAGGTCGCCGACTACCTGCCCGAGGGTCATGCGTGGCTGCACTCCGAGAACGGCCTGCTCGGCACCGGCCCGTTCCCGTTCGAGGGCGACGAGGATCCGAACCTCATCAACGCCGGCAAGCAGACGGTCACCGTGCTGCCTGGCGGCTCGACGTTCGACTCGGCGGCGTCGTTCGGCATGATCCGCGGCGGCCACGTCGATCTGGCGATCATGGGCGCGATGCAGGTGTCGGCCGGCGGTGACCTCGCGAACTGGGCGGTGCCCGGCGGCAAGGTGATGGGCATCGGCGGCGCGATGGATCTCGCGTCGGGCTGCCGCCGGCTGATCGCGCTCATGCAGCACACGACGAAGAAGCGCGACTTCAAGCTCGTGCAGAGGTGCGAGTACCCGCTGACCGCGGCCGGCGTGGTCTCGCTCGTCATCACCGAGCTCGGCGTGTTCGAGCCGACCGGCCACGCGTTCCGGGTCATCGAGCTCGCGCCCGGCGTGACTCGCGAGCAGGCCGAGGGTGCGACCGGTGCGCCGCTGATCGACGGCTAACGTCGCCAGCGCGCAGCGGTGTCGGCCGCTATGGCCGCAGCGTGGTGCCGACCGAGCCGGGCTCGCGCACGGCGCGCACGAGGTCGCCGGCCGCGAGCTTGCCGAGGATATGGATCGCGCCGACACCTTGATCGACGACGGCCATCGCCTCCTCGAGCTTCGGGATCATGCCGCCGGTGACGACGCCCGACGCGATCGCGGCGCGCGCCTCGGCACACGTCAGCTGGGCGATCCGCGAGGCCGGATCGCTGACGTCGCGCAGCACGCCGGGCGTGGAGGTGACGAGGAACAACCGGTCGGCCTTCAGCGCGGCGGCGAGCTGATTGCCGACCATGTCCGCGTTGATGTTGTAGACGCCGCCCTGGGCGTCGGCACCGAGACACGCGATCACCGGCACGTGCTTCGCCGCCCACAGCGCCTCGAGCAGGTCGAGGTTGAAGCCGACGACGTCGCCGACGAAGCCCATGTCGACCGGCTCGGGCCCGGCGTTCGGGTAGAGCTTCGGCGGGCGGCGCACCGCGCGCACGACGAGGCCCGACGCGCCGTGCAGACCGACCGCGGAGACGCCGGCCGCGTTGAGCGTCGCGCACAGATCGACGTTCAGCTTGCCGGCGAGCACCATCTTCATGACGTCGAGCGTCGCGGCGTCGGTCACGCGGCGGCCGGCGACCTGCCGGGTCTCGAGCCCGAGCTGCTTCTGCAGCGCGGTCGCCTGCGGCCCGCCGCCGTGCACGATCGCGACGAGCGCACCCTCGTCGACGAGCACGCGCAGATCGGTCGCGAGCAGCGCCGCCTCGCCCGAGCCGATGACATCGCCGCCGATCTTGACGACCAGGCTCACGGCCAGTTCCCGACGTCTTCGAGGCTGGCGCGCTCGTCGATGCCGAGCACGAGGTTCATGTTCTGGATCGCCTGGCCGGCACCGCCCTTGATCAGGTTGTCGCTCGCCGAGAACACCGTGACCGTGCGCTTGCCGGCCGTCTCGGGGCCGACGGCGAAGCCGACCTCCACGTAGTTGCTGCCGGCGACCGCGACGACCTCGGGCAGGCGCGCCTTCGGCCGGCGCACGAACGGCTCGCGCGCGTAGCTCTCGTCGTAGAGCGACGCGAGCCGCGCCTTGTCGACCTTGGCGTCGAGCTCGAGGAAGCAGGTCGCGAAGATGCCGCGGGTCAGCGGTGCCGAGACCGGGATGAAGCGCAGCTCGACGTGCTTGGCGCCGCCGTCCCCGAGCGCCTGCACGATCTCGGGGACGTGCTGGTGCTCGAGGGGCTTGTACGTCTTGAGGTTGCCGGCGCGGCTCGGGTGGTGCGTGCCGGCCTGCGGCGCGATGCCCGATCCCGACGAGCCGGTGATGGCGGTGACGTGGACGACCGCGCCGTCGAGCATGCCCGCGCGCGCGAGCGGCAACAGCGCGAGCTCGATCGTCGTCGCGAAGCAGCCCGGCGACGCGACGTACTTCGCCTGCTTGATCGCGGCGCGGTTGAGCTCGGGCAGGCCATAGACGAAGGTGCCGAGCAGGTCGGGATGCGGATGCCTGGCGCCGTAAAACTTCTCGTACACGGCCGCGTCGCGCAGCCGGAAGTCGCCGGACATGTCGATCACCTTGACGCCGGCGGCGATCAGCTCGGGGACCTTCGCGGCCGTCACCTTGTGGGGCAGGGCGAGCAGCGCGACGTCGCAACCCTTCGCCGCCTCGGCGGGCGCGAGGTTCTCGAACACGAGATCGGTCGCGCCCTCGAGGTTCGGGTGCACGGCGCCGAGCGGCTCGCCGACGTGATCGATCGACGCGACGCGGACCAGCTCGACGTCGGGGTGGATGAGGAGGCGACGAGCCATCTCTGCGCCGCCGTACCCGCTGCCGCCGATGATTGCTGCCTTGAATCGCTTTGCCATCGTGGGGCGAGGTATGCCATGCCTCGCACCACCGTGTCACATCCACTCGAGAGCGCGCTTGTCGCACTTCGTGCCCGCGGCCCGGAAATGCTCGCCTTGGCGCGCAGCTGGGTCGAGATCAACAGCTACACCGCGAACATCGATGGCGTGAACCGCGTCGGTGGCCTCCTGCGCGAGGCCTTTTCACTCCCGTCGCTGGCCTGCACGCAGATCGCGGGAGATCCCGGCTACGGCGACCACCTCGTCTGGCGCACCCCGGCGGGCGGCGCGCCGATCCTGCTCGTCGGCCATCACGACACCGTGTTCCCGCCCGGCCACTTCGAGGGCTGGCGCGAGGAGGGCGGCCGCGCGATCGGGCCCGGCGCGCTCGACATGAAGGGTGGCCTCGCGATCATCCGCAGCGTGCTCGCCGCGCTCGCCGATGTCGGCGTGCTCGCCCGCCTGCCGATCGCCGTCATCTGCGTCGCCGACGAGGAGGTCGGCTCGCCGAGCTCCGCGCCGCACCTGCGCGAGCTCGCGACCGGCGCCGCGTGCGCGCTGGTCTTCGAGTCCGGCCGCGCGAACGACATGATCATCACGCGGCGCAAGGGCGTCGGCGCGATGACCGTCACCGCGCACGGCAAGGCCGCCCACTCCGGCAACAACCACAAGGACGGCGCGAACGCGATCTGGGCGCTCGCCCGCTTCGTCGACGCCGCGCAGCGGCTGACCGACTACGCCGGCGGCGTCACCGTCAACGTCGGCCAGTTCGCCGGCGGGACGTCGAAGAACACCGTCCCCGAGCGAGCCGAGTACAAGCTCGACCTGCGCTACGAGACCGTCGCCGCCGCCGAGTCACTCGTCGCCGGGCTGCGCGCCGCCGCCGCTGCCGCTGCCGCCGAGGTCCCGGGGGTGCAGCTCGCGGTCGAGGGCGGCGTCAACCGGCTCCCGCTCGAGCGGACCGACGCATCGGCCGCGCTGCGCGACGAGTACGCCGCGTGTGCACGGGCCGCCGGGCTCGGCCACGGCGAGGCGCCGCTGCTCGGCGGCGGCTCCGACGCGAACACCGTCGCGCCACTCGGGGTGCCGGCGATCGATGGCCTCGGCCCGCGCGGCGCCGGCTTCCACACGACCAGCGAGTACGTCGAGCTCGATTCGTTCCTGCCGAAGGCCGAGGCGCTGCTGCGCTTCCTCCACGGCCGCTTGCCCAGCTAGTTAGTGGACGAGCATGCGCGACGCGTGGTCGAGCGCGCTCTCGAGCACGACGCGCTGGTCCTCGAGCATCGCGATCTCGTGCTCGTCGCTGTCCCGCTGCTTGCGTAGCTCGCGGATCGCCTTGTCGAGCGCCACGACGCGCTCGGCGCACAGCTCGCGGAAGTCATGCAGCAGGGCAGAGACCTCCGGATCGTCGGGCGTCTCGAGCCGCGCGAGCCGGTCGCGGATCATGGCGAGCCACGCCGGGTTCGGCTCGCGCAGCGTCGCGCGCATGAGCGGGGCGAGCGGCATCTCGTCGAACACGTTCGGGTTGCGCCGCGCGAGCGCGCGCAAGAGCGCGGTCTCGTCGCCGATCGCCGGCTCGAGGTCGTGCCACGTCGCGACGCGTACCGACTCGATCAGCAGGCGGCGCATCCGCCGCGATGCGCGCGCGAGCAGCTCGGCACACGCGCGGACCCTGCCGCGCGCACTCCACCGCATCAGCGCGACACGCGCCTCGGCTTCCGGACTCTCCTCGAGCCACATCAGCGCGTGTGCAGGTGCGCCGGCACGGACGAGCGCCTCGAACGCCTCGTAGCGGACGTCGCCGTCGCTGTCCTCGAGCAGCTGCTGCGCGATCTCGACGAGCCAGGGTGGTGCGTTCGCGAACATGGTGCCGAGCACCGCGAGGCGGACCTCGCTGCCATCGCCGGCGACGCGCTCGCCGACCAGTGCGGCCGGCAGCTTGCCGTCGATCGCGAACCGGGTGACGAGCTGCATCGCGGCGGCGCGCACCTCGGGAGCCGGGTCACGGCGCGCGAGCGCGAGCAGCAGCTCG
>DAIRFU010000866.1:0-2567 GCA_036794935.1 Kofleriaceae bacterium
GACGACGCGACGACAACGCGACGAGAACGCAACCACGCGACAACGCGACGACGACGCTCGTCCTCAGCGGCCCGGACCGCGCCGACCACCACCGCGCGCGCCCGGGCGCTTGCCGAAGCTGCGTCCCTGCCCGCCCCGCGTCTGGCCTGCGGCCGGCCTGCCCGGCTTCGCTGCCGGACCGCGCTGCGCGCCGCGAGCTCCCGGCGCGCTCGGCGCTGCCGAAGGGCCACGCGATGCTCCGGCGCTCCGCGGTCCCGACCGGCCCGACGCGCCCCGCGCGTTCGCCGCCGGACTGCGCTGCGCGCCGCCGCTGCCACGCTCCGACCGGCCCGACGGTCCACGACTCGAGCCGCCTGCCGACGGCCGCCGACCCGTCGACGGACCGCGAGTGCCCCCAGCCTTGCTCCGATCGCGCGGTCCGAAGCTCGTGCGGCCGCGTTCTACGTCGCGCGGACGATCGCCGCCGCCAGCGCGAGCACCGCCGCCGCGCGCATACTCGCGCGGTCCGCCGCCGGCGCCGCCACGCCCCGCGCCACGCTCACCGCCGCCGGCGCGAGCACCGCCGCCACTGCGAGCACCGCCGCCGCGCGCATACTCGCGCGGTCCGCCGCCGCCACAGCCACCGCCGAAGTCTCCGCTGCCGCCACGCGCGCGATCGCCGCCAGTGCCGCGAGCACCGCCGCCGCTGCGAGTACCTCCGCCAGCGCGAGCACCGCCGCCGCGCGCGTACTCGCGCGGTCCACCGCTGGCGCCGCCACGACCCTCGCCGCGCCCGTACTCGCGACTGCCGCTACGCGCGCGATCGCCGCCAGTACCGCGAGCAGCTCCGCCAGCGCGAGCACCGCCACCGCGGACATACTCGCGCGCTCCGCCGCTGGCGCCGCCACCGCCCTCGCCGCGTGCGTACTCGCCGCCCTCGCCGCGTGCGTACTCGCCGCCCTCGCCGCGTGCGTACTCGCCGCCGCTGCGCGCGCGGTCGCCGCCGCCGCGTCGGGCGCCACGATCGTCGCCAGGCGCGCGATCGCGTGGTCCGCCAGCGCCGCGACCACGGCCTGCGCCACGCGGCGCGGCGGATTCGGTCTCGGCGCGATCGTCCTGACCGTCTTGCTGCGACTCCCCATCGCGCGACTCGAAACGCGCGTGCGCTTCAGCGCCGGGCTCATCTTCGCCGGCCCAGCCCCAGGAATCTTCGCGATCGTCGGCGCCAGCGTGGCGATCTGCCGCCAGGACCGCGGCCTCCTCGGCCTCGGCCATCGCCTTCGCGTGTGCCCGTCGCGGAATATCGGTCTGCTCGCGCTTGGACTTCCATCGGCCGCGAGAGACCGCGCTGTGATCGAGCCCCACCAGGTCGCGCAGCTCGTTGAGCTCCTGCTGTCCCAGCTCGCGGGCGTCGCCGACGCGGAGATGATGAAACGTCAGGTTGGCGAACGCGACCCGCTGCAGCTTGTCGACGGCATAGCCGAGCGCCTCGATCATGCGGTGAATCTGACGGTGTTTGCCTTCGTGGATCGTGATCCCGAGCCACGTGTGCTTGCTCTCGGCCGGCAATACCTCGACCTCGGCCGGCAGCGTCAGCGTGCCGTCGTCGAGCTCGATCCCCTCTCGCAGCTGCCTGATGTGCTCGGGGCGCAGATGGCCGTGCACCTTGACGTGATAGGTCTTGGGCACGTGGCTCGCCGGCGCGAGCAGACGAGCCGCGAGGTCACCATCGTTCGTCAGCAGGAGCACACCCTCGGTGTAGAAATCGAGGCGACCGACCGGCTTCACGGGCACCGGCAGGTTCGGCAGGTAGTCCATCACGGTCGTGCGCCCGCGATCGTCGGTGACTGCCGTGATGCAGGCCTTCGGCTTGTTGAAGAGCACGTAGAAATAGTCGAGCGGGACCACCGCTTCGCCGTCCACCGTCACCTGATCCCGGTCCAGGTCGACCTTCGTGCCCAGCGTCGTAACTACCGCGCCATTGACCGTCACTCGCCCGGCGGTGATCAGGTCCTCGGCCTTGCGTCGTGCAGCGACGCCGGCCGCAGCCAGGTAGCGCTGCAATCGTACCGGCGTCGTCATGGGGTCAGTCTCGCGGAGGCTCGTCGGTCGAGTCCAGTGCCTCGGCCGTAGTTACGTCATCATTCGTGCCCTCGTCGGCATCCTTGCCCACGTGGCCACCCACGTCCGCACGCGACTCGACGCCTGCGTCTGGATTTCCGACATCGCCCGCCGCCTCGTCGCTTGCATCCAGCGCCGCGCCGTGACCGACGTTCGCGCCCACGTGGGCAGTCCCGTCTGCAACCAGGCCCGGATCGAGCTCCGAGCCGCCGTCCGCCGCATCCAGGTCGATAGCAGCGTCGGCACTCGCATCCTGATCGACGTTCGCGCCCACGTGGGCACTCGCGTCCGCGGCCACCGACGCATCGAGCTCGGCGCCTGCGTCCGTCGTCCCGACATCGGCATCCGCATCGCCGGTCGCATCTAGCGTATTCGGCTCCACGTTCGCGCCCACGTGGGCACTCGCGTCCGTGTCCGCCGACGCATCGAGCTCGGCGCCCGCGTCCGTCGTCCCGAGATCGGCATTC
>DAIRFU010000259.1:0-9273 GCA_036794935.1 Kofleriaceae bacterium
GCATCGAGCGCGAGCTGCGCGCCAGGTTCCCCGGCGACCACGTGCCGTGCACTGTCGTCACGTACCTGGCGTCCGTCACACGTTGAACAGGAAGTGCATGATGTCGCCGTCCTGGACGACGTACTCCTTGCCTTCCAGGCGCATCTTGCCGGCCGCCTTGATGCCGGCCTCGCTGCCGTGCTTGTCGAGGTCGTCGAGCGCGTAGACCTGGGCGCGGATGAAGCCCTTCTCGAAATCGGTGTGGATCACGCCGGCGGCCTCGGGGGCGAGCGCACCCTTGCGGATCGTCCAGGCGCGGATCTCCTTCTCGCCCGCCGTGAAGTAGGACTGCAGACCGAGCAGGCGGTAGCACTCGCGCGCGAGCGTCGCGAGCGCCGGCTCCTCGAGCCCGTACGACGCGAGCAGGTCGGCGCGGTCCGCATCACCGAGCTCGGCGAGCTCCGCCTCGACCTTGCCGCACAGCACGACGACGCCCGCACCCTCGTTCGCCGCGCGCGCCTTGACCGCGTCGCTCCACTGGTTGCCCGCGGGAAGATCGGTCTCGCCGACGTTGCAGCAATAGAGCACCGGCTTGGCGGTGAGCAGCCCGAAGGTCGCCACCTGCTTGCGATCGTCGTCGGACAGCTCGAGCGTGCGCGCCGCCTTGCCGGCCTCGAGGTGCGCGTGCACCTTCTCGGCGAGCGCGAGCTCGAGCTTGCCGTCCTTGTTACCCGTCTTCGCCGCGCCCTGCGCCTTCTTGACCCGCTTCTCCGCGGTCTCGACGTCGGCGAGCGCGAGCTCGAGCTCGATCACGTCGATGTCGCGCATCGGATCGACGGTGCCCGCGACGTGAATGACGTTGGGGTCCTCGAAGCAGCGCACCATCATCAGGATGGCGTTGGTCTCGCGGATGTTGGCGAGGAACTTGTTGCCCAGACCCTCGCCCTGCGACGCGCCCTTGACGAGGCCGGCGATGTCGACGATCTCGACGATCGCCGGGATGACCTTCTGGGTCTTGATGTGCGCCTCGATGCGCTTCAGGCGGGCATCGGGCACCGGCACGACGCCGACGTTGGGCTCGATGGTGCAGAACGGGTAGTTCGCCGCTTCGGCCTTGCCGGCCGTGAGCGCGTTGAACACAGTGCTCTTGCCCACATTGGGGAGGCCTACGATACCGACGGACAGGGCCATGGGGGTGAATGCCTACCCCGGAGATCCGTGACATGGCAAGCTGCCCGAGATGCGGTTCTTGCTGGCCACCGCGCTCGCCCTCGCCGCCTGCTCCGGCGAGACCGAGCCAAGGACACCGGACGAGCTGCTCGCGGCGCTGCGCGCGCTGCCGGGGGTCCACGACGCGACCGAGATGCCGACCCAGAGCGCCGGCTATCACTATTACGTCCTCCACTTCGAGCAACCGGTCGACCACGCCGACCCCGAGGGACCGAGATTCCTGCAGGAGGTCTCGCTGCTGCACCACGACGAGGTGCACCGCCCGATGGTGGTCCACACGTCCGGCTACTGGGACTACTACCTCGACCACGTCGTCGAGCTGACCGGCCTGCTCGGCGCGAACCAGATCTCGATCGAGCACCGGTTTTTCGGCGAGTCGCGGCCCGAGCCGGCCGACTGGACGAAGCTGACGATCGAGCAGATGGCAGAGGACCAGCACGCGATCGTCGGTGCGCTGCGCCAGCTCTACGAGGGTGCGTTCCTGACGACGGGCGGCAGCAAGGGCGGCATGACCGCGATCTACTACCGCCGGTTCTTCCCCGACGACGTCGAAGGCACGGTGCCCTACGTCGCGCCGATCTCGTTCGGTGCGCCGGACCCGCGCTACAACGCGTTCCTCGACACCCTCGGGCCGACCGACTGCCGCGAGGCGGTCCGGGCCGCCGCGACGGAGATGCTCGCGAACCGCCGCGACGCCCTGCTCGCCCGGGCGCAGACGCAGGCGACCCAGAACAATCTCGCGTACACGCGCATCACGCTCGGGCCGGCCGTCGAGTCGGCGATCTTCAACCTCGAGTGGTCGTTCTGGCAGTACTTCGGGGTCACGTCCTGCGCCGAGGTGCCCGCGACGACCGCGACCGACGACGCGATGTGGGCGTTCCTCGAGCAGATCGCGCCGGTCTCCGACAACAGTGACGCGCAGATCGCGCTGTTCGACGCGTACTACTACCAGGCGTACTTCCAGCTCGGCTACCCCGAGGGTGGCGCCGCGTACCTCGATCCGTATCTCGAGTACACGGACGCCGATTACCTGAACGCCCTGCCGACCGCGCAGCCCACCTACGACGACGGCGCCGCGATGCAGGACGTCGATCAGTTCGTCCGCGACCAGGGTGACCGGCTGCTGTTCATCTACGGCGAGTGGGATCCGTGGACCGGCGGCGAGTTCGAGCTCGGCGACGCGAAGGACTCGCTGCGGCTGGTCCAGCCCGAAGGCACGCACGGCTCGCGCATCACGAAGCTCGCGACGGCCGACCGCGAGGCGGCGTTCGCCAAGCTGGAGGCGTGGACCGGCATCAAGCCGGCATTCGTCGCCCCGCGCACGCTGCGCGAGCCGGCACCGCCGCGCCTGCCGCCCGCCCTCCGGCGCGCGATGCGCGCGCGGAGCGCCCCGGCAACTGAAGTGAATCCGCCCGGCTCGATCTCGGGATAAAGTCGGCGCATGCGGGTAGTCCTCGTCACCGGCTCGACCGACGGTATCGGCCGGCAGACCGCCCGCCAGCTCGCGGCCAAGGGGCTGAAGGTCATCGTCCACGGCCGCAGCCGACCGAAGGTCGACGCCGCGCTCGCGTGGCTGCGCGAGGAGCTCCCCGGCGGTGAATTCGAGGGCGTCGCGTTCGATCTCGGCCGGCTCGCCGAGGTCCGCCGCGGCGCCGAGCAGGTGCTCGCGCTCGCCCCGAAGCTCCACGTGCTCGTCAACAACGCGGGCATCTTCGCCGGCGAGTGGGTGGTCACAGCGGACGGCATCGAGATGACGCTCGCGGTGAACTATCTCGGCCCGTTCCTGCTCACCGAGCTGCTCGGGCCGCGACTGACCGACAGCGCCGACGAGATGGCCTCGCGCGTGGTCAACGTCTCGTCGGTCGCGCATACGCGCGGGCGCATTCACGTCGACGACCTCCAGCTCGCGACGTCGTGGACAGGCTACGCCGCGTACGCGCAGTCCAAGCTCGCGCAGGTCATGCACGCACTCACGCTCGCCGACCGCCACGAGCCGACGAAGTTGCTCGCGTACAGCGTCCATCCCGGCGTCGTCGGCACGAAGCTGCTGCGCCAGGGGTTCGGCCCGGTCGCCGGGATCCAGCCGGAGGCGGGCGCCCGGACGTCCGTGATGGTCGCGAGCGGGATCGCCGAGGATGAACCCTCGGGCAGCTACTTCAGTGAGGGGGTCGCCACGCCACCGGCCAGCGCCGCGCGCGATGCCGAGACGCGCGAGAAGCTGTGGGCACTCTCGGTGCAGCTCGCGAAGCCTGCATGAGGCGACGATGACCGAGCGAGACGAGCTCGCGGCGATCCAGGCGCTCGTCGCGGGCGGCGACGAACGTGCCGCGTTCGCGCAGGTCCGGGCGCGGCTCGCCTGGCCGCGGGGCAAGGAGCTGTCCGAGGTCGCGGTGTGGCTCGACCTGCTCTCTCGACTCGCCGCGAACCGAGGCGCGAGCGAGCTCGCGGAGGTCGCCGCGGCTGCGGTCCGCGATCCGGACAGCCCGGATCACCTCTACGATCTCGGCTACGCGCTGATCGATGCCGGCGCACCGTCGATCGCGGCGAGTGTGCTGTGGCGCTGCCTCGCGCTCGTCGGCGATAGCGAGGAGGTCGTGTGCGAGCTGGTCTCGGCGCTCGAGAGTGCACTCGCGTACGACGACGCGTTCACGATCCTCGAGCAGCACGCATCGCTGCGCACGCGCAGCTTCTTGTGCGAGTACCTGTACGCGTTCAACGCGGCGATGACCGGCCGGCTCGCGACGACGCGCGAGGTGCTCGCGCGGCTAGCCCCTGATTCGCCGGAGACCGAGTCGATGAAGGCGACGCTGGTGGCGATCGTCGAGCGCTCCGACCGCGTGGCCGGGGCGACGCCTCTCGACGCGCGCGATCTGCGCGGCTGGCAGTACGTGCTCACAGGCACGCTGCTCTCGCACCAGTCGGCGTATGGATTCGACGAGCCGATGCACGGGCGCTACGCGTGGCTCCAGGACTCGATCGCGCACGTCGCGACCGGCATCGCGCGACTGGTGCCGCTCGTGCGTGCGCTGCAGGTGCCGTGCGTCTACGCGCCGGCCGGGCGCGACCACGAGATCCTCGGGCATGCGGTGTCGCGGGTCGCCGACCTGCCGCTCGCGCCATGGCCCGCCATCGGCGTGCCCGCGCCCGGGCTCATCGTCGTGTACGACCTCGCCGCGCTGCCGCCCGCGGAGCTGACCCGCCTGCAGCAGCGCCGGCCCGATCAGGTGCTCTTCGCACACGCGAGCCCGTGGACCCAGGACTTTCCGATCGCGCCGGACGTGACGACGCTCGTGTATCAGATGCTCGTGCCGCCGTGGGATACGGTGCGCAGCGCCGAGGCCATCGTCGGCGAGATCGCGGCGAGCCCGGGGCTCGATCGCGAGGACACCCTGCACGACGATCCTGCGCGATGGGCAAGCCTGGTGGAAAAAGCGTGGCCGCCGTTACCAGGGCCGCGCGCTCGGTTATGGGCGGGGGGGCCGGTGCCCTCGAACCGTTTCGATTAGTGCTAGGCTCGACGCGTGAAGAAGATCCTCGTCGTCGAGGATGATCCGGTCAATCAGATGATCCTGATGGACTTCCTGGCGGCCAATGGCTACCAGACGATCGCGGCGGCGTCGGGGCCCGAGGGCATCGAGCAGTTCGACCGCACGCTGCCCGATCTGTGCCTCGTCGATGTCCAGCTTCCTCGCAAGAACGGCTTCGAGCTCGTGCGCGAGATCAAGAGCCGCGGCACGCAGACACCGGTGATGCTGATGAGCGCGGTGTACACCGACCAGGATCAGTCGACGCGCACGATCCAGCTCGGCGCCCTGGCCGATGGCTATTTGACCAAGCCGTTCGACCTCGTGCACCTGCTTGCCCAGGTGCGCCAGCTGCTCGGCGAAGCGTGAGCCCGGGCGCAGCGCCGAGCGGGTAAGATAGCCGCGTGAAGTATCCCGCGTTCATCGCGGAGGCGATCGCACCGGTCAACCGCGGGAAGCTGCGCTACGGCATCTACGTCAGCTATGCGGTGGCCGCTGCATTCGCGATCTTCGCGGCAGCGGCGGCGGCGCTCGATCTCACGCCCTGGCGATGGGCGTTCGTCGGCCTGGTCTCGACGAAGCTGCTCACCAACTCGCTCGCGTGGCTGGCGCTCACCCGTGATCGGCTCGTGCTGCTGACGCAGATCATCAACGAGACGGCCGATGTGCTGCTGCTGACCGGCGCGATCTACTTCACCGGCGCGTCGTACAGCCCGCTCATCGCGACCTACGTGATCCTGATCTCGGCGATCGCGCTGCTCTCGAACTTCGGCGTCACGATCCTGATCGCGGGCGGGATGGTGCTGGCGTTCGCGACGATGATGGTCCTGATGGCGACCGGCCTGTTGCCGCCGACGGCGGCTCCGGGTGCCGCCGGCACGGTGCCCACGGCGGGGTACACGGTCCTGTCGATCCTGGTCTGCGCGTTCGTGGTCGGGCTGCCGGGCTACTTCTGCGCGGCGACGCTGCGCATGCTGCGCCAGAAGGAGCGCGACCTCGAGGCGAAGACCGCGCAGCTGATGCAGGCGAACACGCAACGCAGCCAGTTCGTCGCGTCGATGACGCACGAGCTGCGCACGCCGATTCACGGCGTCCAGGGCCTCGCCGACGTGATCGCGGCGGGCGTCTACGGCCCGGTGACGGACAAGCAGAAGGACGCGTGCGCGTCGATCAAGCGCAGCGCACAGTCGTTGCTCGGCCTCGTCGATGACGTGCTCAACCTGGCGCGTGCCGAGGCCAACAAGATCGAGGCGCGGCCGAGCAACATCGCGATCCCCGACCTCATCGACCGCGTGCTCGCGTCGGTGACGTGGATGATCGGGACCAAGAAGATCACGCTGCACAGCGACGTCGGTACTGACCTGCCGTTCGTCCAGTCCGACGATCGCTGGCTCGCACACGTGCTCGTGAACCTCGTGTCGAACGCGGTGAAGTTCACGCCGGAGGGTGGCGCCGTCATCGTGCGCGCGTACGAGCGCACGCAGCAGGACGCGGTCGTGCTCGAGGTCGAGGACACCGGCATCGGCATCGCGAAGACCGACCGCGAGCGCATCTTCGAGCCGTTCCGCCAGGGCGAGAGCTTCTCCGACACCAAGGGCTACGGCGGCGTCGGCCTCGGGCTCGCGCTGGTCGCCAAGCTCACCGACCTGCTCGGCGCGAGCGTCGAGCTCGACTCGGACGTCGGCAGGGGCTCGACGTTCCGCGTGATCGTGCCGCTCGACTACAAGGGCCGCGCCGTGAGCCGCCTCATGCGTGCGGTCGTGCCGCCGCCCGGCGTCTCCGAGTAGCCGGCGAGCTACGCGAGCAGCAGGTGAGCCTTGCCGGCGTCGAGCGCGATCAGCTCGCGCGCGGCGGCGAGCCGGACACCGAGCGCGACGCGCTCCGCGATCTTGTCGGTCATCCGCGCGAACCCGAGCAGGCGCGCACAGTCGCGGACCAGATCGGCATCGGCGACGCCGTTGACGCGCTCGACGATGATGCGTGCCGCCGCGGCGAGCTCGCAGAGCGGGATCTCGGCGATGTCGCGCTTCGAGGTCCCCGTCATGCCGGCGACGCGGACGGCCGGCACGGTGGCCAGATCCTGATCGAGGCGCCAGACAATGCCCTTCTCGCTGCCCCACTTGCCGCGGCCGAGCAGCGCCTTCTGCACCTGCTCGGAGACGCGCTGGGTGACGCGGCCGATGCCGAAGTACGCGGCGACGCGGCGCGCGAGCAGATCGACGTGGATCGGCGCCTCGGCCGCGAGGACCTGCTCGACGCACTTGCCGAGCTCGACGAGGTAGCGCGGCGCGAACATGTCGTCGGGCGCGCGCCGGCCCGCCGGGACGGCGGCGGCGGTGTACGGTCCGATTCCGATCGCGCCCCGTGCGAGGCGAAGCGGCGCGCTGGCCTCCTCGCCGACGAGCGTGGCGATCGCCGGGCCCGAGCCATCGGCGAGCGCCGGCGCCGCGCGCTGCGGCAACGTGTCCGCGGCCGGCACCGGCTTCGGTGGGATGTGGACGACCGGCGTCGAGCCGGCGGCGAGCTTCGGCGCGGAGCTGGCGCGTGCGCGCAGCGGCCTGGGCGCCGGAGCGGTGCGACGTTGCCGGCTCGCCGCGATCGCGGCCACGATCGCGCCGTGTGCGCGCTGGATCTCGCGCTCGGCATCTGCCCACCAGTCGAGTGCCCACACGCGGTGCAGCCGCCAGCCGAGCTGGGTGAGTAGCTGGGCGCGCAGCCGGTCGCGCGGCCGCGCACTGGCGGCGCTCGCATAGGCGGCACCGTCGTGCTCGATCGCGAGCACGTAGCGGTCGCAGTCGTTCGGATCGACCACGGCGAGATCGAGCCTGTACGCGCCGCAGCCGACGCGGTGGCGGACGCTCCAGCCGCGATCGGCGAGCGCACGCGCGATCGCCGCCGTGATCGGGCTCGCCGGCTCGACATCCTCCGGCGGACGGCCCGCACCGCCGCCCGCCCGCGCGAACGCGAGTAGCTCGGCGAGCTGGCGCGCGCACGGTGCGTCGCTGGTGACGTCCTCGGGCGCGAAGCTCGAGTACACGACGAGTTGCTCGCGAGCGCGGGTGATCGCGATGTCGAGCCAGCGCTCGCCACCGGGATGGGCGAGTGCGCCGAGTGCGTCGGCGGAGTCGCCGATCGACACGAGCGTGACGTCGCGCTCCTCACCCTGGACGCGATCCGGCGTGCCGATCAGCAGCCGCTCGCCATCGCGCGGCCGCGCCAGCTCGGGTGCCAGCAGCGCCTCGAGCAGGTGCTGCTGCGCGCGCGAGAGCGTCACGATCGCGAGCGAGCGCTTGCACTGCCCCGGGTCGGCGAGGCGCGCACGGACATCGGCTGCGATCGCGGCGGCCTCGACGCGGTTCGCACCGGCTGTATCGGGCGTGCCGTCGACACGGCACCAGCTCACGCCGAGGCCGGGGGCACGATGCGGCGCCGGCAACACCTCGATGCGGTCCGCGTAGTAGCGGCTGTTCGCGAACGCGAACAGGTCCTCGTGGCGGCTGCGGTAATGGGCGGCGAGCGACAGCTCGGGCAGCCCGGCGGCGAGTGCCGCCTCGAGCAGCCCCTCGCCTTCCACGGGATGCACCTGGCGACTGTCCCCGACGACGATCGCCGCGCGGGCACGAGCGAGCGCGCCGAGCGAGTGCGCGATGGGTACGCGCGAGCCCTCGTCGAAGATCACGACGTCGAACGCGGTCAGCGCCGGATCGAGGTGCTGTGCGAGTGCATGTGGTGTCGCGAGCACGCACGGCGCGAGGCGCGGCAGCAGAGACGGCAGATCGGCGAGCACCGCGCGCAGCGGGCGGCCGGTCGGCGTGGCGTGCTCCCCGCGCAGCACCGGGATGCCGGGATCCGGATCGGTCCGTCGCGGCACGCGCTCGGCGACGCGGGCCACCGCCCGCGCGCGGGTCAGTGCGAGCGAGCCGCGATCGAGATCGGCGAATGCGGTGACGTGCGCGTGATGGGTCGGCCCATGGAAGTGCGCGAGTGCCGGCTTCTCGGTCAGCTCGAGCTCGGCCCACGCGAGCAGCGTCGCGCGCTGCCACGCACCGGGGAGCTCGTGCGGCGCGAGGTCACCGCGCTCGATCGCGACGATCGCAGGACCGACACCCGCGACGATCGCGTGCTTGCGCGCGAGATGGAAGGCCGTCCACCCGGCGAGGTCGCCGACCGCGTGGAACAGTGTCTCGACCTGGCCACGGACCGCGCCCAGGTGATCGGTCTCGGAGCCGGCCCCGAGCTGCTCGGGCGCGATGCCCGTGGCGGTGGCCAGCTCGGCGAGGGCCGGCTGCCAGCGCGCGACGGCGACGGCGAGCCGGGCGAACGGCGCCAGGTCGACCTCGGGTGCGGGACGCGGGCCGCTCGCGGGTGACGCGGCGACCTGCGCGACGAGTGCGCGCCACGCGGCTTGCCGGCTCGACTCGCCGCCGGTGACCGCGAGCTGCTCGAACGCGCGGCGTAGCTCGACGCCCCACGTCAGCGCGTCCTCGATCCGCGCGAGGTCGAGCGCGAGTGGATCGCCACCGAGGTCACCAAACCAGCG
>DAIRFU010000867.1:0-2566 GCA_036794935.1 Kofleriaceae bacterium
CGCTGTTGCGCACGAGCAGCTTCTGCCCCGCGACGATGCCGACGACGCGCGGCGTGTACATGCAGTCCTGCTGGTCGAGGACGACCGGCGTCGCCGGCGCGGCGTGCTTGCCGGTGCTGCCGTTCTTGATCCGCACGAGCACGTCGCGCAGCTTGCCCTTGGTGACGACGACAGCCTCGTCGGCACGTCCCTTCGAGCACTTCGGATCGGAGCCGCGCTGGAGGGTGGCCTGGGCCGGCGGCTCGCCCTCGAACAGCACCGTGCCCTTGATCGACCCGGCATGGGCGACCGCGGACACACACACGAGAGCGAGCGCAAAACGGGTCATGGCGATGGCCTGACTATGACACGGCCGCTTATTCTCGTGCCGTGGTGGATTTGCCCGTCACGCTGGGCACGATGGACGCCGTCCCCCCGGGGCTGCGCTATCGGCTCCGCCGTGTGCTCGGCCTCGTGCCGGCGCAAGGCGGCCCACTCGACGGAGTCACGCGCGAGCGGCTGACCCGCCTCATCGAGGACGGCGAGCCCTGGCTCGGCGCCGATCCCGCGCTCGCCGAGGTCGGCTACTGGATGATCGATGCGTGCCGCGCGCCCGATCTGCGCCGGCTCGGCTGCCGCTGGCTGACCCTGTTTCCGTCCGTCGAGACCGTGCGCCGGCTCGCCGCGATCACGCAAGATCCGGCGGCGCCGACGCCGGTGCGCGAGCAGGCGATCTGGTCGCTGGGCGTTCGCCAGGCGCGCGCGCTGCACCCGGCGACGCGATGGCCGGCCGACGCCGTGCTGCTCGCCGACGAGGCGCTGGTCAAGCTCGCCGACGCGGCGACGACCGCGGGCAAGATCACGAGCGAGCAGCTGCCGCGCGCGCTGCGCCACGTCCAGTGGGAGGGCGCCTCGGCCGTGTTCGCGCGGGCACCCGGACTGTGGGGCGAGGCGATCGAGAGCTTCGCGAGCCCGGCGCTCGCGCGCGTGCTGCTGGTCTGCCTCGAGGACATCCCGCTCCAGCACCGGGTGCGTGCGATCCGGCTGGTCGCCGCCGTGCTCGGCGAGGAGGCGGTGCCGCTCCTGGTCGCGCGCGCGGGGCAGGCCGCGCTCGAGGACCGGCTCGAGATGCTGTTCATGGTGGTCGCGCTCGCAGGCGAGGCCCGGCTCGGCATTCTCGACGACGCGATCCGCGGCGCGAAGTACATCGACCTGCTGCGCCAGCGCGCGAAGTGGCACCTCCAGCATCCCGGCGTCGTGCCGACGGTGCGCGGCCTGCGCGTCGCGCGCGCGACGGGCGTCATGCCCCCGGAGGATCGCGCGCGGGCCTGTGCGCAGGCGGCCGACGATCTCGGCGTGCTCACGCGGTTCGCGCGCCATCCCGAGGCATACCTGTACACGCTGTGGGGCTGGATGGTGCGCGGCGCCGGCGATCCGGTGCGGGCGCGCGAGCTGGTCGCCGCGCACCCCGAATCGCAGCGGCTCGTCCGTGATCTCTACCTCGAGGACCTCGCGCGGCGGGGCCGCGTCAAGCAGCTCACCGCAGCCGCGCAGACCCTGCAGGCGGCGGAGATCGGCGCACTGCACCTCGCGATCTGGGGCCGGCCGATCGCGGCGCTCGAGCTCGCGGCGACCGCACGGCTGCACACGGCCGAGCTGGTGTTCGCGCGCGCACTCGCGTGCTATCGCGCCGGCCGTCCGGATCTGACCGAGCGCATCCTCGCGGAGGACCTGCCGGCCGCGGAGCTGGTCGACGGCGCCGCGCTGCCGGCGTTCCCCGGTCCCCACGAGCAATGGCTGATCGATCACGCGCCGGCACCGCGTCCCGGCGAGACGATCGGCGAGCAGCACCGCAGCGCCGCGATCGCCGCGCTCGCGAAGGGCCGCGCCGCGATCCTCGCGATGGCGCGCGGTGCCCCGTACGATGCCGAGCCCGACACGCCGTCGATCGAGCCGATCGCCGCGGTGATGCGGCGGCTCGGTCGCGGCCTGTCGGGCGCGACCGTCTACCTCGCCGGCCAGCTCGCGGCCGCCGATCAGACGCGGTTCGTGCGTGCCGTCGAGGCCGCGGGCGCGCGGCTCGTCAACGGGCCGTTCCCGGGCACCGACTATTACGTGCTCGGCGACGGCTGCCCGGTCGAGACGATCGCGCAGCTCGAGCGCCAGGGCGCGCGGCGGCTGCGCAGCGACGAGCTGGAGGGCCTCTAGATGCCGGCGCTGCCCAAGCCCCATCGCGTCGCGTTCCTCGTGCCCGACATCAAGATCGAGGGGCACGACGGTGCATACGAGCGCGAGGCCGCCGTGCTGCTCTGGATCGCGTGCATCGAGACCTGTCAGCGTCACCCGCGGCTCGCCGTGCTCGATGCCGACGCGACGCCGCTGTTCCCGCAGGACGGCCACTTCGCCCCGCAGCACGCCGGACGCGGTGGCCGCGCGACCGACGCGTTCTTCGCACCGACGCGGCGCGACGAGGTCGCCTGGCTCGAGCTGATGCTCGCGAGCAAGCCGGGGGTCGTGCGGCTCCACACGATCGGGCGCGATGGCAAGCAAGAGACCTTCGACGCGCTCGGCCCACGGCTCGGCGCCC
>DAIRFU010000260.1:0-9259 GCA_036794935.1 Kofleriaceae bacterium
GGACGCTGGCCGCCGCCGCGATCTGGCGCGCGGTGACCTCGATGGAGCGTCCGCCCTCGGCGAACTCGTCATCGGAGACGATGTCGCCCGGGTTCGCGCGCGCGGTCTCGATCGTGAATCGATCGGCACCTTCCTCGTCGGCCAGCAGCTCGAGGATCGATTCATCGATCTCGGCCTCGGCCTCGCCCAGCCCCTGCCGCAGCTTCGTGATCTCGGCGAGGAACAGGTGGCGGGCTGCCTCGATCGCGGTGCGCTCGCGCGCGACGCGCTCGCCCGTGGCGACGGCGTCGCGCCAGGTGCCCTCGGACGCGAGCCCGCGCTCGTCGATCTTGTCGTCGGAGTTGAGCCACTTGCGGAACGCGAACACCAGGTGAGACCGACGAAACAGCAGGTCGCGGCCCGGGAAGCTCGTCACCTCGGCGGGCGCGGTCTCCTTGCGTACCGCCCAGCCGTCCCAGACCGCGTGGCGGTCCTTGTTCGCGCGCTCGGCCTCGAACAGATCGTTGACCAGGTTGAGCGTCAGCACCACGGTGCTCGGGTGGCGCCTGGCGAGCTGCTCGGCGATCACCGCGCGGTACTCGCCCGGTCCGTAGGTCGGCACGCCGCCGTTGAGCACGGTGCGATGGAGCTGTCCGGCGACCACGGCGGCGAACGCCTGGTTCTCCTCGACGCCGAGCCCGAACACCTGGGAGTCGCCGACCACGAGGACGTCGTCGGGGCGAGCCGGCGGCCACGCCCCGCCCCGGTACCCCTCGCCGTTGATCCGGACCGAGGTGACGGGGTTGCCGCCGAACGAGACCTGCTCGGTCGCGCCGGGCTCGAGCCGAACCCCGAGGTCCGGATCGGCGACATAGATGTTGAGGTGCGGGAACGCGCCGTCGTCGCGGTAATAGAACACGACCTCGGCGATCACCAGGCCGAGCGCCAGCCCGCCGAGCACCATCGCCACGCGCGTCACCCAGCGCAGCCAGCGGCGCCGAGTACGACCGGGCGATAACGTGGGTTCCGTGACTACGGTCGAAGCGTGCGCCATGAGCCCCTTCCACCCTCGATGATGGCACATCGGTCGAGGGTTTCAGCGCAACGCCCGAGCCGTTCGCGCTGTTCCCGTGGTGAGCGACTCCGTGCTCGCGATCGAGGCGCGACCGAGGCATCACGGGAACCGGAGCGACCGCCGGGTGCTATCCTGCTGGGGTATGGAGGCACTACTCCGGCTTCCGCGGCGCGCCAGCTACGCCGACTATCTCGCGGTCGAACAGGGCAGCGAGCGCCGGCACGAGTTCATCGACGGCGTCATCGTCGCGATGGCCGGCGGCTCGGACGAGCACAACGCGATCGCCGGCCGGTTCGCAAAGCTACTCGGCAACCGCGAGACCGGCGCGTGCAGATACTTCACCCCTGACCAGCGGTTCTGGATTGCTTCGCGCATGCGCGGCCGTTACAGCGATGGCTCGATCATCTGCGGTGCTCCCGAACATCCCGCCCACGACGCGCAGGCGACCACGAACCCGACCGTCGTGCTCGAGGTGCTGTCGCCCAGCAGCGAGGGCGATGACGACGGCGAGAAGCGAACAGACTTTCAGTCGCTCGCGTCACTCCAGGCATACGTGCTGGTCGCCCAGGATCAACGCCGCATCAAGCTGTACCGCCGGCATGGTGCCGACTGGCTCGCAACGACGCATGACGATGGCGATACATTCGAGATCCCGACCCTGTCGTCGCAGATCGCCGTCTCCGAGATCTACGACGGGATTCTCGACGCATCCGGGCGCTCGTTGCTCCGCTCTTCGACATAGCCGAGAGCAGTTCAGACCTCGACTCGGGCGCCTCGATCCGCGGCCACTCGGTTAGCCGCATGAGGTCGTGCGACCGAAGCCGGACATCGACCGCGATGCTACGTTTCGTTGCTACTCACACGCGCATCGCGCTGTACTTCGCCATCCTCTCGGAGTGATACTTTCCGGGATCCGCCGCACTCGCGGATCCGGGACGGAGCACATGAAGCAAGTGATTGGTCGCGTGGTCACTCGCGATGGGCGGCGGGCACAGCAAGAAGCACGCGACCGCCTGGCCGGCGCGATCACGACGCTCGAAGCCGCGATGCGCGACTACATCGAGGCAGAGGTGACCTTCGAGACCAACGAGCTCTCCGTGCTGCGGCTGCGGGTTCACATCAAACAGAACATCCTCCACTACATGCAGGCGATCTGGGATCACGAGCAGCCCGACCAGCGCATGTTCCGGCTCTACGAGACACAGGTCCCGCGACTCGATGGCGCGCTCCAGTACCGCGTCATCGAGAACGCAGGTTCACCGCCGCTACCGCCACTGTGGGTTCCGAATACGAAGGTTCAGGCCACCCTGTCCCTCGAAGCCGTGGCGGAGACCATCCCCCTCGGCGAGATCGCCGACCTCGATCGCCTGCTTGGATACCGCGGTAACTACATGATCTTTCCGCTGAAGCAGCACAACGTGCTGACGAAGTTCATGTCGGTCCCATACGCCGACAATCGGGCCAGTCTCCACGATCCGGACGATGCGGCGAACTTCACGCTGCAGGAGCTAGATGCGTACATCGAGGTCCTGCGGAGCACCATGTCTGCAACCGAATTCGAGGCGCTGGTTCCAACCATCAACGTGCTCTACGACCACGTCCTGTCGCGCCCCTTCCCGAACGAAGAGGACATCATCGTTCCCTCGGGTTCGCTATTCATCGAGCCGTTGCCGGGAAGCGCCCCCGTCCTCGAAGAGTTCCAGCTGCTCCATCGTGCCGTAGACGTGACCAACGCAGCCGCTGAGGTTCGAAGCAAGGAACTCCGGAACCTTCGCTTCGCGGCCCGCATTCTCGAGGGAAAGCTTGGAGATCCGGAAATCGAGAGCGTGGTCGTCGCGGATCCTGAAGCTGCCGTGCTCATCGACGCAGACCGGACGCCGCGATGACTCGCGAGCGTGACGATACACAGCGCGGGATCGCGAACCGTGGTCTCGACGAGCGCGGAACCGAAACGTGGCGAATGGCACGTAGAGTCGGCGGAGGTGTCGCGCCTACTGCACGTCCAGCGCCTAGGCCACATACTCCTGCGACTCCAATCAGCGCCCAACACTGGGACCCGGACGCATTGTTTCCGCCCGGCTCTGCCCTCGATCTGGCGGCTCTTGCCAAAGAGCAAAAGCTTGCTGAGTCGCTGATGACAGAACTGCTACCGTTCTTTCGAAAGACGTTCGCGAGGGGAAAACGTCCTTACAACAGTCTGATCGGAAAGCCGGTTAAACTCCTCGTGCTCGCACGATCGGCATATGCCGCGAAGGAACGCGAGTCGAATGCGGCGCAGTACAGGCGGGATCTTGCCGCGCGAATACGCTTCCGAACACGTTGGGTACAGCGTCAGATCGACAAGTATTCGCGAGCGGGGGCTCTCTTCAAGGAGTACGGCAGGATTACACCGACTACGAGGCTGCATCCGCGTGATGAATGGGTCGCGCTCCCGCCGACGATTATACCCACGCGTCTGAGGCCGAGCGCCGGTTTTTTCGATGAAAGAGACAACGCTCTTTACATACTCAGGGGCCAGACATCGATTGAACTTATCGCACATGAGATGTGCCATGCATATGCGTCCAAGAAATGGACAGACGTTCAAATTCAATTGAGCACGTTCAACCTAACAGTAGAAATGAACGGTCTAGATGAGGGGGTAACCAGCGAACTTGCCGGCTACGTGCTCTTCGAATGGAATGACGCAAAGCCGAGGCAGCAGCGTCTCAAGCAAGCTCCTAGCGGCTATGTAGGCTACCCGCTGAAAATCAGGAACCAGGGACTGCGGTTCCTCAACGTCGTCGAGGGGGGATCTACTCCGGGGCGGACTACGATGCGAGCCTACTTCGCAGGCGCAGTATCCGCTGTTGTCGATGAGCAAGCCCCGAAGGATTCCACCTTGATACTTAACGGACGGAAATTTCCACTTCCGAAGCTACTCGGGGTGAGCCGGTGATCAGTGCGCTCATCGCTCTTTTTCTCATCGCCTGTGGCAGTCGCGGGGCCCCCCAATCACCGCACCGCGCGATCGAGCACCCTAGAACTTGGATCGAAGTAAACACGGAGTTTGCGACAATCGAGATTCCAAGTGGATGGGATATCAATGTCCTGGATCAGCCGCATGTCTCAGCAGACAATGGCTTCTTCCTGATACCCGAAAGAGGTGCCATCGTGGCCATCTATGGGTTAGCAACCGAGTACCTGGATGAAGTCACAGCAACTCCATACATTGAGTCGTTTAGTGAACGTCTACAGCCTGACACGCTTGAAGCGCGTACAAAGATAATCGACTTTCTGGACGGGCGAGCGCACTGCGCGTCAGCGCAGGGGATGAACGGCGACTACTTGACAGCAGCTTGCTTGTTCTGGCCCAAGAAGAGACAAGAGTTCATTCCGCTTGCGTACATCCCGCGGCTACGTCAAGATAGATTCCAGGCGATCGGCGGATTTGAGATGCTCTCTCGGATCGTGCGATCTTCCCGGGGGTTTCGCGCGGGCCTGAGCACGACTCTTCGTAAGGCGCCGTAGAAGCCCCCGCTATAAGCGGCAAGTTCTTGGTTCTCAGACCTCGACGAGCATGCGCTCGGGCGCCTCGATCCGCTGCCACTCGGTCAGCCCCATGAGGTCGTTCGACCGTATTCCGACGATCGATACCATCGGAGCACGGCTACAACGACGACTACGTGGCCGCGTTCTCGTCGGTATTGCACGCAACTACGTCCTAGTCACGAGCCCGATTCGGCCCGATACCTCGAGACGCACCAGGGCGATAGCGTGCGGATCTCCCGAACCGGGGCGCAACCGCATTCCCGATCCGATGGCCGGCAGCGCGCTGGTCGTCCGCGCCCTGCGTGGATGGCTTCACCGATCCGCGTTCGACATAGCTATGTTCGATGGCTATACTCGATAGCCATGAAGCACGTGTCCGTCGCCGAGGCCAAGAATCGACTTCCAGCACTGCTTCGCGAAGCCGAGTCGGAGCCGATCGAGATCCGGCGCAATGACCAGCCCGCGGCGATGTTGATCTCGGTCGATACCTATCGGCGACTGTCCGCAAGGGATCGCAAGCGCGCCGTGCTGAGCTCGCTGGAAGCGATGCGCTCGGTGGGTGGGTTACCGAACGTGGAGCGGGAACGATCGCGTGGTCGCAAGGTGGACCTACCTTGATCTACCTGCTCGATACGAGCATCGTGTCGGAGCTCGCCAGGCCCCGGCCGAACCCGAAAACCGTCAAAGCATTCGCCACCCACTTCGACGATGTGCGGCTGGCGTCGTTGGTGGTCCACGAGCTTCGCTACGGCATCGAGCGCCTTCCCGAGGGCACGCGCAAAGACACCCTGCGCGCCGCGATCGACGTACTGGTGAGCGGCGTCGAGGTTCTGCCGTACAACGGAGCTGCTGCCGCGTGGCATGCTGCGGAGCGAGTGCGGCTCGAAGCGCTTGGACGTCCGCCATCGTTCGCAGATGGGCTCATCGCCGCGACCGCCGCGGCACACGCGTGCACGCTGGTGACCGCGAATGCGCGGGACTTCCGCGCGTTCGCTATCGACATGGACACCTGGTCGTAGCCGCGCACCGAGACCAGGCAGTCCACGATGCTACGTTTCGTTGCCACACACAGGCATCGCGCTGTACTTCGCACTCCTGATGGAGTGATACTTGCCGAGATCCGCCACAGTCGCGGATCCAGGACGGAGCACATGAAGCAAGTGGTTGGTCGCGTGGTGACTCGTGATGGGCGGCGCGGAATCCCGGACCTGATCGTCACACTGTCGGGAACAGTCGAAGCCGGCCGCTCCGAGGTTCGCATCGGTTCCATCGTCACCGACGACGATGGCCGGTTCGACTTCAGTGGACTGGTCTCTGGCGCTGTCGACGGACTCACGAGCATCGTCGTGCGAGTCGAGACGCCTGCTTCGCAGGTTCGAGGGCGAGAAGTGCCGCCGCTCGCGATCACGCCGCCGCGGCTCAACCCGGGTGCGATGGAGACGTTCTTGATCCCGATCGCGGAAGAGGCGTTGACTGCGGAGGACCAGGGGCACTTCGTCCCGACAGGCCTCCCGCCGGGGCTCAGCAATCCCCAGGCCCTGGTGAAACGGGCAACCGTGATCACGAGCCATCGCGCCCAACTCACGGCTGCGTTGCAAAATGCGGCCGCGGCCGGGATCGAGCAGTCGCGCAACGCCTTACGCGCGGTCGAATCCGCGATTCGGGCCGCCCTCGTGCCACCGCGTGTGGCCACCGGCTCGGGACTTGGTCGGGTGGTTGCCAGCGATGCAAGCATCAAGGATGCGAGCCTCATGAGCTTGGGCGCCGCCGCCCTTCAGCTCGCCGGCGCCAAACAGGTTGGAAAGCTCGCACTGACCGCGGATGAGCTCGATGGGTTACGTGCGAGCGGAGACGAGCTCGACGCCGAGAAGGTCGAACGAGCACTGTTCGGAAGCGAACCCGCGCGGGACGGCCTCACCCGAACTCGCCAGGATCTTTTGCGCGCCGATAGCGAACGGCGACAACGCCACGCACCGACCACCGCAACGGCGATGGCTGCCGCGGGAATCCCGGCCTGGCAGATCGGTGTCAGTTATCTCGTCGACGAGCAGGTGATCTACGAGCGCGGCATCTTTGAATGCAAGCAGGCCCATGTCTCCCGTGGCGACGCGACGCCGGAGCTCAGCGCTGCGCTCTGGAAGCGCATCAGCCAGATCGCGCCACTCGTCGAGCTCCATCAAGCCGTCAAGCTGATGATCGATGCGGCCGCACGCGGGATCGTGATTCCGGGCGACCGCAATACGCCGGGAACGATCGCCGAACAGGTCGCGAAGATGTCCCTCGGTGGTGGTGCTGCCAACGCGCCCGCATTCTTCGATTTCGAGGTCCTCGGAGTCTCGTTCGAGCACCTCTGGGCTCAGTCGCTCGACGAGCATGTCGTCGAGACCGCAGCGGAGCTGCATGACGAGCTAACCCGTGCAGGAGGCAAGCCGACGCTCGACGTGCGAGGTCGATTGTTCGATCGCCTGCGAGAGGAAGCTCACGCCGTGATGAAGGCGGGTGTGCACGTCGCCGAAAGTGCAGCACTGGCAGGCTTCACCGAGGTGCCCGACTTCGACCTGCCGGCCGAGGAGCGACGCATCCGGCGCCGCGACCACCGTGGTACGAGCGCGAGCACGACTGCTGCAGCGGTCGCGGTCCACGACCACCGAGGCACGGGGCGAGGGCAAGGTAGCTGGGGAGGTACGGTCACACCGCCGCCGGGGCACTTGCCGCCGCGCCCTCCTCGCCCGGTCGACACGCCGCCGCCTCCCACGCCCACGCGTCTCAGGCAGCTAGTCGAGGAGCTCGACGCGCGGATGAGCGAGCCGTACTGCTTCGAGATCTACGCCGCCGACGAGAACGAACGTAGTGTGAACTTCGGCGTGATGTTCACGTATCGCCAGCGCTGGGAACACAAGGCCGATCAAGCGGGCCCACTCGTCCGGACCCTGACGCTCGCACCACGCGAAGAAAAGTCGTTCACGGTCCGCCACACGGTGAAGCGATCCGCTTCTACGACCGAGGCGCGGCTTGACGAAACACACGACGAACTCGAGACGACGGATACAACGAGAGACGTGCGAGATATCGTCTCCTCCGCGAAGGAGAGCCTCGGCTTTCGCGCCGAGGGAACCGCGAGCGCCGACTACAAGGTGGGCTCTGCGACCTCGTCGTGGGGCGTCACCCGTAACAGCGAAAATTCGAGCCAGGACACCCGGCAAGGCTTCCGCGAAGCCGTGCGAAAGGCGGCGCACGATCATCGCACGTCGCGCAAGATCGAGATCTCGACGAGCGAGTCAGTCGAATCGTCGCGGGAGGAGTCCGGAAAGCTGGTCAATCCGAACGCCGAGCTCGCGGTCACGTACCTGTTCTTCGAGCTACAGCGTCGTTATCGCGTCTCCGAGCATATCCATCGGCTGAAGCCGGTCATCCTGGTCGCACAGGAGGTCCCCGCGCCGCACGAGATCACGCGAGCGTGGCTCGTCCAGTACGACTGGATCCTTCAGAAGGCGCTGCTCGACGAATCGTTCCGCACAGCGCTGGAATATCTGGCAAACGAGGCAGCCGGCTGTGAAATCCGCCTTGTCCAGCTGCGCGCGCACGTTGCAGCACAGCGCGCGATCGTCAACGAGTTGAAGGAAGAGGTGCTGAGCCTTCAGAGCGAGATCGATGCGCGTTACGGAGCCCTCGAATCCGCGACGCGCGGGCGCAGAGCTGCCGTACGCGACCAAGACACCGAAGGTCTCGGCGAGAAAGCAGTCGAGTTCCTGTTCGGCGACAACACCTCCGTCGAGGCTTCGCGCGCGCGAGAAGATGCAGCTCGGGATGCATGGGAGCGCATGGTGCGGGCACAGCAAGAAGCACGCGACCGCCTGGCCGGCGCGATCACGACGCTCGAAGCCGCGATGCGCGACTACATCGAGGCAGAGGTGACCTTCGAGACCAACGAGCTCTCCGTGCTGCGGCTGCGGGTTCACGTCAAACAGAACATCCTCCACTACATGCAGGCGATCTGGGACCACGAGCAGCCCGATCAGCGCATGTTCCGGCTCTACGAGACAGAGGTGCCGCGACTCGACGGCGCGATCCAGTACCGCGTCGTCGAGAACATGGGTTCACCGCCGCTACCGCCACTATGGGTTCCGAACACGAAGGTCGAGGCCACCCTGTCGCTCGAAGCTGTGGCGGAGACCATTCTCCTTGGGGAGATCGCCGACCTCGATCGCCTGCTCGGATACCGCGGTAACTACATGATCTTTCCGCTGAAGCAGCACAACGTGCTGACGAAGTTCATGTCGGTCCCATATGCCGACAATCGGGCCAGCCTTCACGATCCCGACGATGCGGCGAACTTCACGCTGCAGGAGCTCGATGCGTACATCGAGGTCCTGCGAAGCACCATGTCTGCAACCGCATTCGAGGCGCTGGTTCCAACCATCAACGTGCTCTACGACTACGTCCTGTCGCGCCCGTTCCCGAACGAAGAGGACATCATCGTTCCCTCGGGTTCGCTATTCATCGAGCCGTTGCCGGGAAGCGCCCCCGTCCTCGAGGATTTCCAGCTCCTTCACAGGGCCGTGGATGTCACCAATGCCGCGGCTGAGGTTCGAAGCAAGG
Source organism: Kofleriaceae bacterium (assembly GCA_036794935.1). Lineage (GTDB taxonomy): Bacteria > Myxococcota_A > Polyangia > Haliangiales > Haliangiaceae > JABFXX01. Next base: position 9,185 of record DAIRFU010000260.1, read on the forward strand.
AGCTCCAGAACCTTCGCTACGCCGCGCGCATCCTCGAAGGGAAACTCGGAGATCCCGACATCGAGAGCGTCGTAG
>DAIRFU010000868.1:0-2563 GCA_036794935.1 Kofleriaceae bacterium
CCCGGTCCAGCCCTGCCGCTCACACTCGAATGGCTTTTTGTCGTGTCGCAGCTGCACGAACGACGCGTGCCGCAGCAATCCTTCGTGGGTCCACTCCCGGTACTTCACTTCGCAAACGAAAACGGGCTCGACCCAGGTCGTCGTTTTCGTTTCAGGTATCTGTTCGCTCTTGAGAGGCTCGGCGCCGGGAACAGCAACCGGGCCCAGGCACGCCGGTCCGTTGCGCACGATGGGATCGAGGAGAGCCTTGAGCTCTTTCAGAAGAGCGTCGTTGAATCCAGTACCCACCCTGCCCGCATAGACAAGCGTCCCGTTCACCATATCGGCGAGCTGAAGCGCGCCGAGGTGGGCGCGGCTGCCTCCGGGATCGGTGAAGCCAACGATGACGAGGTCGGCAGTTTTCTGGGTCTTGATCTTGAGCCAATGCTTCGAGCGGCCGCCGACGTACTTCGAGTCCGCTTTCTTGGCGACGATTCCCTCCAGACCCAGCTCCTTGACCTTGTCGAGAAATGCCTCGCCCTCGTCCTCGATGTGATCGAGCCAGCGGAGTGCTCCGAGTTTGGGTACCGCTTCGGCAAGAAATGCCTTTCGCTGGGAGAGCGGCAGCTTGCGCAGATCGAAGCCCTCGAACGCCAGCAGATCGAACGCGTAAAAAGTCGCTGGATGCTCGACCGCGGCGCGGGTGATCTCCGAGCTGGACGATAGACGTCCGCGCTTCTGCAGTCTCGAGAAGCTGGGAAGGCCCTTGTCGTCACAGACGACGACCTCGCCGTCGATGATGCAGTTGTCGTATGGAAGCGCCTTGACCGCACGGGCGATTTCGGGAAAGACACCGGTGTAGTCGTTGCCGTTTCGCGTCAGCAGCAACGCTTCGCCCTTCGACTTGCTGGCGATGAGACGATAGCCATCGAGCTTGAGCTCGAACAGCCAGCCGTCTTTTGTGAATGCTTCGTCAGCGGTCTCGCAATGCATGGGCTCGACCTTCTCAGGGTCGACCCGCGCGCGAAGAGCGCCGGCTTCCTCGATCGATTTACGGAGCGCCGCACCGGGACTGTCGCCGGCCATGATCTCTTCGACGGTCAGTCCGGAGAGAACTGACTCCTCGGGAAAAACGTCGCCCGGAGATTTCATGTAGCCGTCGCGCTCCTTGATCAGGAGCCATTCCTTCTCGCTCTTCTTGATCTTCACCAGGGTCCACTTGCCGTGGAGCTTGTAACCCTTGAGCTCGAAGAGGAGCTTCCCCTTCTCGAGTCCTTCGCGCCACGGCTCGAGCGGTACCCATTCGCCGCGGTCCCATACAATGACGCCGCCGGCGCCGTAGTTCCCGGCCGGAATGTTTCCCTCGAAGTCGCCGTACTCGATCGGATGGTCCTCGACTTTGACCGCGAGCCGCTTATCGGCCTGATCGTACGAAGGTCCTTTGGGGACGGCCCAGGATCTCAGCACGCCGTCCATCTCCAGCCTGAGATCGAAATGGAGATTCCGCGCGGCGTGCTTGTGCACGACGAAGAGATTGCCGGGCGTAACGGCTGAGCCACCCATCGGCTCAGGCGTACGGTCGGCGGACCGCTTGGCGCGATAGGTAGCGAGGTTGTCGCCAGGTGACGACGAGTTAGCTGTTGCGTCCTTCGGGGACATACGTAAGAATACGGTGGGTCGAGTTTTCCACGCAAGAAATATTTGTGACTATCCGGGCGCGCTCTTCAGCACGCTCCCAAACTTTTTCTCTCTCCGCTCATGCCTGCTCGCTCAATCGGAACCGCCACGATCTCCTTCGGACTCGTCTCCGTTCCCGTCAACATCTACTCGTCCGCTGAATCCAAGACGAGCGTGTCGTTCAACATGCTACACAAGAAGTGCGGATCGAGACTGAAGCAGCAGTACCTCTGCACCAAGGACGGCGACGTCGTGCCGCGCGACGAGACGGTGAAGGGCTACGAGTACGCGAAAGATCAGTACGTGATCCTCACCGCCGAAGAGATCAAGGCACTCGAGGAAAAAGCGACGAGCACCATCGACGTCGTCGAGTTCGTCCCGCTCTCCGGAGTCGACCGCGAGTACCTCGAGAAGGTCTACTACCTCGGTCCCGACAAGGGCGGCGACCGCGCCTATCGTCTGCTTGCGGCTGCCCTCAAGGAGAGTGGCAAGGCTGCTCTCGGGCAGTACGCCGCGCGTGGCCAGCAGCATCTCGTGCTTCTGCGTCCGCTCAACGGCGTGCTCGTAATGGAACAGCTCCACTACGCCGACGAGCTTCGTCCGACCACGGAAGTAACGATTCCTGCCGGCGAGGTGAAGGACGCCGAGCTCAAGCTAGCGATGCAGCTGATCGACCAGACGTCGAACGAATCGTTCGAGCCGACCAAGTACAAGGACACCGTGCGCGAGCGGATGCTCGAGACGATCCAGCGGAAGGTCGAAGGCCAGGACATCACCGCCGACGTCGCGCCGGGCGCCGACACCAAGATGCTCGACCTGATGGAAGCGCTGAAGGCAAGTCTCGCCCGCGACAGCAAACCGAAGAAGGCGGAGTCGAAGAAGCGCATGGTGTCATGAAGCTCCTCGC
>DAIRFU010000869.1:0-2560 GCA_036794935.1 Kofleriaceae bacterium
GTCCGTGATCGCGCTGAACCTGCGCGGCTACATGAAGTGGCTCACCCACGCCGAGACCGAGCGCGTCCGATGGCTCGAGGCGCGCGAAGATCCGGTCGGCACGGTCGCGAGGTACACCGCACCGCTCGTCATCAAGCCGCCACCCGAGCGCACCGCCCGCGACTGGCTGATCTGGTTCGGCAAGAAGGTGGCCGTGGTCTTCATCTTCGAGGAGATGGACCTGTGGTTCTGGCTCGGCCTCGCGCTGCTCGTCGACCGGCTCGACCTGCTGCTCTGGATGATGATGATCAGCCAGTGCGCAGGGGCGCTGGCTATGCTCGTCGTCCGTGCCGTCTGGCTCGCACGCGCGGACCGGCGGATCCGCGAGCTCGAGTCGCGACCCTAAAGAATTGCCTGGACGCGCGCTAGATCCTCGGGCGTGTCGACGTCCTGCCACCATTCCGCGCCGATGTTCTGCACGCGAGCCCGGCCGCGCTCGGCGAGGCGGCGCACGCCCTCCGAGAGCGAGCAGTCGCCTCGCTCGGCAAGCACCTCGTCGAGCGCATCGAGCAGCCGAGGCGAAACCGCGAACACACCGCAGTCGATACGGTCGTAGAGCGGGATCGCCTTGCCGATGTCGAGGATGCGACCGGTCTCGGTCTTCACCTTCGTCGCGTCGTCGAGATCGAAGACCTGGTCGACACGCGTATCAGTCGCCAGGTAGAGATCGGCCGCGGCGAGATCGGCGGTGGTCAGCGCCTTCGCGATCGGTGCGGTGTACAGGTGATCGGCCATCGAGAGCAGAAATGGGCCGCCCACGACGCGACCGCCCACCAGCACCGAAATGCCGTTCTGGCGCTCGTAGTCGGGATTGTGGACGAGCTCGATGCGCACCCCGGCTGCGGCGTAGTCCGGATCGCCTGAGACCGCGGCTGCGATCCGATCGGCCATGAACCCAGTGACGATCACGACCCGCGTGATGCCGGCGCGGGCGAGCGTGAGGATCGTGCGCTTGATCAGCGCGACACCGCCAACCTCGTGGAGCGGCTTGGGGAGAGCGTCTGCGGAGGTGCGCAGCCGGGTTCCGCGTCCGGCAGCAAGGATAACGGCGTCACTGATCATCGGTGGCTCTGTGCACGTATGCCGCAACCGATTCGTGGTGTCGGCCATGCGTGACGTCCCGGTGCCCCGATGCGGGTACGCCGGTGGTCCAGGCGCCTGCGAGCGCGCGGTAGATCGCCGCGTGGCGCTCGGCCGAGCTGGTCCAGCTCGTGCGCTCGGCGAGCGCCGCCGACAGCTCGCTCGCGCGGGTCTGCGCGTCGGGATCGAGGAGGACATGCTCGAAGCCACGCCGCCACGCGGCGATGTTGCCGGGAGGCGGGAACAGCTCGGGTGCCTCGTGTGCGAAGGCCTCGGCGGCCTCGGCGAACTTGCTGCCGCGCGTGCACAGGATCGGGCGGCGCGTCGCGAGCGCCTCGTGCAGGACGCCACTCGCGGAGCCGTACGGCTGATCGTGGGGCAGCACGATCACGTTCGCGGCGGCGAAGTAGGCAGCCTTGAGCTCGGCGGGCACGAAGCCCGGGCGGAAGGCGATCCGGCCTGCCGCGATGCCCCGGCGCAGCCGGCGCCGCAGCCACGTCGCGTACAGGTGGTCGAGCACGTGCGCGGTCCGGATCCGGCCGGCGATCACGAGCCGCGCGTCGGGCACGCGCGCGCGGGTGAAGCCCTCGAGCGCGACGTGGAGCCGCTTGCGATAGTGGATGAAGCCGAAGAACAGCGCGATCGGCGCGTCCTGGGGTAGACCGAGCAGCTCGCGCGCCTCGCGCCGGGTCGGCAGGGTCATGCACGGCGTGCCGTGCGCGACGAGCTCGAGCCGCGGCGATGCGACGCCCTGGGACTCGAGGACGTCCGCCATGCCGGTCCGCTGGTGGACGACGATGCGATCGCACAGGCGCGCGAGGTCGCGGTGAAAGGCGCCGAGCCGGCGGCCGGCGTGAACGGTGTGGAGCGTGACGACACTGCGGATGCGCAGCGCCGCGATCGCCCGCAGGAACGGCAGCAGCGGCCGGTTGCCGAGGATCGACTCCTCGTGCTGGACGTGGACGACGTCGGGCCGGATGCGCTCGAGCACGTCGAGGACATCGCGCGCCCAGGGGCCCGAGCGATCCCACGCGCGCACGACCCGCGTCTCGGTTGCGGGCTGCGGCGTGCGCTCCGCGATCACGATGGGATCGATGTCGGGGGCGGTGGCGGCGAGAGCCGTCACGAGCTCGCGGCTGTAGTTCGCGATGCCGCACTCCGACGGAGGAAAGGTCGAGACCAGCGCCACACGCACCACGCAGCGACCCTAGCGCCGGCATGCGCGCGAGCGATCCTCATCACAGCGAGACGACCGTGAGCCGGCACGGCATCCGGAGCGTGGCGCGCCGAACGCGATCACGTGGTCGCGGTCCGCGGGTTGTCGACCTGCTCGGCCGGGCCGACCACGACGACTGAGGACGTCATCCCCCGCCCCCGGCAATAGCAAACCTGGTACACACGCGGCCATGCAGCTCCTCGCAAGCTACCTGCATGGCACCTG
>DAIRFU010000261.1:0-9231 GCA_036794935.1 Kofleriaceae bacterium
CGCCCACCGGTATCGCGACGTTCGCGATGGCTGGCGGCGCCTCGCGCCGCACGCCGTTGGACGCGCCGTTGGACGCGCCGGAGAGCTCGCCGCTCGCATGGCGAGACAGCTCCCCGTCCGCGCTGCTCGCGGCCGGCCCGACCGGATCGGCGAGACCGGCGCGGCGTACGGCCTCCTCGATCATCGCGAGCGGCGCCTCCGCGGTCGGGCGCGTGTGGCGATCGGATCGCGACGACGCGCCCGACGACGCACCCGACGACGCGCCCGGCGCCGCACCCGCCGCACCGGTCACCGCAGCGTCGGTCGCCGCAGCGCCCCCCTGCGCCGCGATGATCTGGTTGCGCTGCGTCTCCTTCTTCTGGCGCGCGCGCGCGAGGATGCGGTCGCGGATCTGCTCGAAGTTCTCGTGCGGGTTGTCCATCAGCTCGGGCGGGATCGTCGAGCGCTCCTGCCGGCCGGTGGTGGTGCCGGAGCGCGCGGTCGCGCGGGCCGTGATCAGCGTGGCCGCGCTGCGCACGGCATCGAGCTGGTCGTCGATCGGGCTCCCGGTGGGGAGCGCGAGGTCGACGGGGAGCTGCTCGGTCGTGACGACGAGCGGCGCTGCCGCCTCGGCACTCTCCGGATCGAGGGTCGGTTCCGACTTGGTGCCAAACCACAGGCGCACCATGCGCGAGAGGTCCGCGGTCGACAGCAGGATGCCGAGCTTCTGGGCGAGGCCCTCGAGTGCGGCGAGCAGCTCGTCGGCATCCGCGAACCGCTCGGCCGGATCCTTCGCGAGCAGCCGCAGCACGATCGCGTCGAGCTCGGCCGGCACGTCGTACCGCCTCGCGGATGGCTTCGTCGGCTGTTCGGTCTCGATCGCCTGCCGGATCTCGTCGTCGGTCGCGCGCTGATACAGCGAGTCGAGGGCCAGCAGCTCCCACAGCACGACGCCGAGCGAGAACAGATCACTGCGGCGGTCGAGCGGTTCGCCCTTGCACTGCTCGGGTGACGCGTACGGTGACAGCTTGCTCGGGCGCTGCGCGCCGACCGTCGCGCCGCCGAAGTCGACGAGCTTGACGATGCCCTCCTGGCTGACCAGCGTATTGCTCGGTGACACGTCACCGTGGACGATGCCGAGGGGCTGCCCATCGGTACCGCGGCGCTCGTGCGCGTGGTGAAGGCCCGCGGCCATCGCGGCCGCGATGGTCAGCACCGCGCGGACCGGCACCTGCATCTTGCGGCTACGCGCGTGCTGGATCAGCGACTGGAGGGTCTCGCCGTTGACGAACTCCATCGCGAAGAAGTAGGAGCCGCCGAGCGTTCCGACCTCGAACACCTGCGCGACGTTCGGGTGCTGGAGCTGCGACGCGCGTTGTGCCTCCTCGAGGAAGCCCCGGACCCGATCGAGCTCGCCGGTGACCGTGCGCTTGAGGCGCTTGAGGACGACGAACCGCTCGACCTCGCCCACGCCCTTGGCCCGCGCCAGGAAGATCTCGGTCGTCCCACCCTCGGCCAGCTTACCGAGCACCTCGTAGCTGTGCGCGCTGGGTCCCTCTGCGTCCGCCACGGTCATCGATTGTACCCGACGCTGCCGCGACGCTCACGCACCACCGACAGCGACTACCCCGCGCATACCCGCGAATACGTTGAATCCAGGGTGGGAGCGGCCGGGAGGCCTACACGCTACACTGCCCGCCGTGAAGGTCGCGACACGCATCACGGTGGCGACGGCAGTCGTCGTCGCGCTGGCGAGTGCGGCCTATGCGTACTTCGATCTGCGCGGGCGGCGCGCCGAGCGTATCGAGCAGCTGGAGCGCGAGGCACGTGCGGTCGCCGGGGTCTTGCGCACGACGCTCGAGACCCAGGGTGCAGCGTTTCGCCCGAGCGAGGCCCAGCTCGAGCGCTGGCGCTCGAACACCGGCTGGAACGTGGTCGTGATCCCGCGCGGGCGCGCCGAGACGGCCGAGCAGAGCCCGCAGGTGATGGCGCTGCGTACGATGATCGAGGTCACCGACTATCGGTTCGCCGCGATCATCGACGGCGCGTACCACTTCGGGATCGCGCTGCGCGCCAGCGGTCCCGATCCCGACAAGTGGATCGTCTACGGCATGCTCGAGATCAGCAAGCCGACCGACGTGCTGACCGGCGGTGATGTCGGGCGAGCGATCGCGCTGATCGTCCTCGTCGTCGCGGTGGCGACGCTCATGGTCGGCGCGCTCGCCAGCCGCCTGGTGTCGCGTCCGATCACGAAGCTCCTGCGCGGCATCGACGACGTCGCCAAGGGCGACCTCTCGCACGTCATCCTGGCCGAGCGCGACGACGAGATCGGCCAGATCGCGACCCGCTTCAACGAGATGACGTTCTCGCTGCGCGAGTCACGCGGCGAGACCCAGCGCCAGAACGAGGCGAAGCTCGCGCTCGAGCAGCGACTCGGCCAGACCGAGAAGCTCGCGACGATCGGCCAGCTCGCCGCCGAGATCGCGCACGAGGTCGGCACGCCACTGAACGTGATCGCCGGCCGCGCGCGGTCGATCCGGCGCAAGGCCACGGATCCCGATGCGGTCGAGAAGAACGCGGCGATCGTCGCCGAGCAGACCGCACGCATCACGCGCATCATCCAGCGCCTGCTCGACTTCACGCGGCGCAAGGTAGGCGCGATCGGCAAGGGCGAGGTCAACCTCAACGAGCTGTCGCTGACGACGATGGAGCTGCTCGCGGGGCAGTTCTCGGCGGCCAAGGTGCGCACGCGACTCGATCGTGCCGAGGGCCTGCCGCGCGTCGCGGGGGACTCCGATCGGCTGCAGCAGGTGCTGATCAACCTGCTCCTCAATGCGGTGCAGGCGATGCCCGAGGGCGGCGCGCTGGCGGTCGAGACCCGCGCGGTCAAGCGCACGCGGCCCGGCCTCGAGAGCAACGCGGAGCAGGCGTTCGTCACGTTCTCGGTGAGGGACACCGGCGTCGGCGTCCCCAACGAGATCCGCGAGAAGATCTTCGATCCGTTCTACACGACGAAGGACGGCCAGGGCGGCACCGGCCTCGGGCTCGCGGTCTGCTCCGGAATCGTCAAGGAGCACGACGGCTGGATCGACATCGAGGCGAACGCCGAGGGCGGCACGATCTTTCGCGTTTACCTGCCGGCCTGACGGCGCAGCACCTTTCATCGCCGCTATGGCAGTATTGGAGGGACGTGCAGCGGGTGCATATCGAATACCTCGGGGACAGCGTGGAGCTGCCGCTGGGCGAGACGGTGATCGGCCGCGATGTGGCGTGTGCGCTGCGCTTCAACGATGCGGCGGTCTCGCGCCGCCACCTGCGCTTCATCCGGCGCCACAACGAGGTGTTCGTCGAGGACCTCGGCTCGCGCAACGGCACCCTGCTCAACGGTCGCGCGGTCGCGGCGCCGCTGCGCATCTTCAACGGCGACGCGATCCACGTCGGCAGCCGCGTGCTGACGGTGCGGATCTCCGAGGGCAACGACGAGCAGCCCGAAGACCAGCCGGCGACGCTCGCGCTCGACGGCATGAACGTCGGCGACCGCAGGGTGCGCACCGGCGGCATGACCGCGCCGATGGCCGTCCTCCGGCCGCCGCTCGCGGCCGACCAGCGCTGCCCGCGCTGCTCCGCGCCGGTCAGCCACCTCGACGAGGAGTGCGCGAACTGCCACTACCAGTGGGGCAGCTTCCGGCCGACGAGCCGCACCGATCTACAGCCGACGCCGCTGGACCGGCGCCGCCACGATCGCCAGCCGATCGAGCTCCCCCTCGTCTACACGAGCAGCGAGCTCGAGATCGAGGCGCTGTCACGCGATCTCAGCGAGAGCGGCGTGTTCGTGTGCACCCAGCTGCTCGATCCGATCGGCACCGAGTGCCAGCTGACGATCCTCGTCGATGGCGGCCCGCCCCTCGCCGTGCGCGGTGTTGTCCGCCGCGTCGTCGAGCGCGAGGTCGACGGCGACCCGATCGGGCTGGGCGTCGAGTTCGTCGGCCTCGGCGAGCGGCAGCTCACGTGGATCCGCACGACGATCGAGCGCATGAACGGCGGCGCGTCACGGTCGGGCGACGTCGCCTGACTATTCGATGTCGGCCGGGTAGTAGGAATAGCCGCCGTAGCCGTAGCCGCCGTACGCGCCGGCGAGGCGGGTGACGAGCAGCTCGGTACGCTCGTCGAGGTCGGTCCCCCGCGCGCGGAGCTGACTCGCCGCCACCGTCTTGAGGTCGTCCGTGGCCGACCCGTCGTTGAGGATCTGCATCAGCGTCTGATCGACCTCCGGGCCGCCATTGTACGAGGACACGATCGCCGCGCGCGCGACGTCGGCGTTGCCGTCTCGCATCAGGCTCGCGAGCTGGCGACTCGCCTCGGGGGCATCGATCTGCGCGAGCCCGCCGATCGCCGCGATGCGCTCCTCGGGCGAGCCCGACCGGGTCGCGTCGAGGATCGCCCGCTGCGCGCGCTCGGAGCCGATGTTGCCCAGCGTCGACAGCGCCATCGAGCGAATCTGTGGATCGCTGTCGCGGGCGAGGCCGACCAGCACATCGATGGAGTGCTCGTCCGGGTTCTGCGCGAGCGACGAGATCGCGGCGATCCGCACGCTCGGCTCCTTGGACTCGAGCGCACGGTCGATCAGGCGCCGCGCCTCGGCGGTCCCGTTGTTCGCGAGCGCCCATACGACCTGGCTCGCGCCGTTGACGTCCTTGCCGTTCAGGATCTCCTCGGCGAGCCGCAGCCCATCGGGGGTCCCGTTCTGCACCATCTGCTGCATCACCTGCAGCTTGACCTGCGGGTTCTCACGGGCCGCGGTGAGCAGCGCGGACTTGACCTGATCGGTCATGCCCATCTGGCCGAGCGCGCCCGCGGCCACCGACGCGAGCTCCTTGTCGCTTCCCGACAGCGCCACGATCAGCGCCTGCCGCGCGTCCTCGCTGCCGAGCCGGCTCATCACGCCCGCCGCGTACGACGCCTCGTCGCGGCGCCCGGAGAACAGCGCGTCCGAGAGCAGCTGGGCGACCGCCGGGTCGCCGGGGTGGCTCTGCGCGAGCATGTCGAGCGCCTGGACGCGGGTCTGACCGCGCGACTTGCTCGCGATGTCGAGCAGCGCGTCGAACGCCTTCGGGGTCCCCGCGTCACCGAGGATGCGCATGGCATCGTAGCGCTCGTTGCGCGAGCCCTTGTGCGCGAGGTCGATCGCGAGCTGGAGCGCCTCGGGGTTGCCCTCCTTGACCAGCCACAGCAACACGGAGCGCCGCTCGGTGCTCGAGCCATCCTTGATCACGCTGAGCAGCGCCTGCTCGACGTCCTCGCCCTGCATCTGCGCGAGCTGCGCGAGCGCACCGGTCAGCCGGCCGCGATCCGACAGCGCGGCCTCGATGAGCAGCTCGCGCGCGTCGGCTCCGCCCAGGTTCGCGAGCGCCTGCGCCGCCGACGTCGCGGCCTGGCGATCGCCGGTCTGCAGGATCTCGCCGAGCAGCGCGACCGCGCGGTCGCCGCCGACCTCGCCGATCGCGTTGACCGCGGCCCACCGCGCGGACATCCCCCCGAACAGGGCCGCCTCGCGCAGGACCGGCAGCGCATCCTCGCCGGCGTGGGCGAGCGCGGCGAGCGCCGCGTTGACGAGCTGCGGGCCACCGGTCTTGACGATCACCTTCAGACGATCGAGCAGCGCCTCGTCGATCGTGTCGATCGAGGCCAGCGCGGCCGCCGCCACCCGCGCGTCCGGCGACTCGACCAGCTTGCGCAGCGCGGCGTCGGAGGCCGGCGTGCCGGCGTTACCGAGCGCGTACACCGCGCTCGCCGCGACGGAGGAGTCGGAGAGGTTCGCGAGCTCGATGAGGCGCGCGACCGCGTTGTCGGTGCCGAGCTCGCCGAGCGCGGTCACCGTCGTGGCCTGCGCCGGATCGCCGGTCGCACGCGAGAGCTCGAGCAGGAGCTTCTCGGCGCGCTCGCTGTGCGTCTGGCCGAGCGCGACGATCGCCGCGTTGCGGATCATCGGCCGATCGTCGGTCACGTGCGCGGCGACGACCTCGATGGCGTGCTCGGTGCCGATCTGGCCGAACGCGCCGAGCAGCACCTCGGGTACGCCGCGGCGCGGATCGCCGAGCAGCGGCGCCAGCGTGTCGACCGCGTCGTCGTCGCCAACCATGCCGAGCTTGCCGGCGAGCAGCTGGATGTCGCGCACGCTGCGCGCGGCCAGGATCCGATCGACGAGCTCGCCCTGGGAGATGCCGAGCGCGGCAGGGCTGATGTGGATCGGCCGGCGCAGCTGGAGCGGCAGGCTCGCGCGCGAGCGGCTGGCCAGTCGGGCGGGGGCATTGCGCTCGCCGCCGCGATGCGCACGCACCGTGGCCACACCGGCGATCACAGCAAACAGCGCACAGGTCAGCTTCCAGCGAGTCAGGGTCGTCACGGGGCTCCTCGGGGTGTCGACGTGTGTGGTGTCAAACGAACGCCGTGCGGTATCGATCCATTCCGCCGGCTTCCTGGAGAGCCGGCCGCCGGCCGCCGGTCGCAGCAAATCGTGCGTCCGCCCGTCCCCCGGCCGCGAGTCAAACCGCGCATGATCGCCGAGGCGCCGCGCGCCCGCAAGCGCCCAGCGGGCGCCCACGCACGTTCCTCGTTGCGGATCTCGATGCAGGCACTTCATCGATTGACGGTAAGGGCGGTGTCTCTAGACTGAATCCATGCTGACGGAAGAGCAGACCAATGAGCTTCGTACCCGCCTCCAGGCGGACCTCGCTCGTGTGGCCAACCACGCACAAGCCGGGCTCGAGTTCACGATGGACCGCGACCGGGACCGCGTGGGTCGCGACTCGATGGACGAGTCCACCGAGGAGGAGATCTACTCGACCCAGCTCCGCCTCCACGATCGCGAGACCTTCCTGCTGAGCAAGATCCACGAGGCCATGCGGCGGCTGGACGCAGGCGAAATCGACGAGTGTGAGGAGTGCTCGGAGCCGATCGGCTTCAAGCGCCTGATGGCGCGCCCGGTGACGACCCTCTGCTTCGAGTGCAAGACCGCTCGCGAGCAGGTCGAGGCCGACGAACGGCCCGAATAAGCCCCAGGGGCGGGTGCGGCCGATCGCGGCCCCCGAACCGGCCCCGCACTTTGCTAGCCTTCGCGTTCCTCTGGTACTATGCCTTCCGTCGGGGATGCGCGACCGTTACACGATCACCGAGCGACTCGACCACGGTGGTATGGCCGAGGTGTTCCGTGGTGTCGCGGAGTCGATGGAAGGGTTCAAGAAGAGTGTCGCGATCAAGCGCATCCTTCCGAACCTGACCAAGAACGACAAGTTCGTCGCGATGTTCCTCGACGAAGCCCGGCTGTCGCTCTTCCTCCAGCACGCCAACATCGTCCAGGTCTTCGATATCTCGAGGACCCCGGACAACGCGTACTTCCTGGTCATGGAGTACGTCGACGGGTGCAACCTGAAGGCACTCCTCGAGCGGCAGAAGCAGAAGGGCCGGCGCATCGAGATCGCCCACGCGATCTACATGATGATGGAGTGCTGCAAGGCGCTGAACTACGCACACGTCCTCGAGCACCCCGAGACGAACAAGCCGCTCGGCATCGTCCATCGCGACATCTCGCCACCCAACATCCTGCTGTCCAAGAACGGCGAGGTGAAGCTCGTCGACTTCGGGCTCGCCAAGGCGAACAGCCAGATCGAGTCGACCGACCCCGGCGTGGTCAAAGGCAAGTTCAGCTACCTGTCGCCCGAGGCAGCCAGCGGCCACGACGTCGACCACCGCGCCGATGTGTTCGCGGTCGGCATCATCCTGTGGGAGCTGTTCACCGGGCGTCGGTTGTTCTACGGCGACACCGACTACCAGACCGTCGAGCTCGTCCGCCAGGCGCGCGTCCCGTCGGTCGCGGCGCTCAACCCCGAGATCGAGCCCGAGCTCGAGGCGATCGTCCGCAAGGCCCTCGCCAAGGACCCCAACGATCGCTACCAGAGCGCGGCCGACCTCCAGGACGCGCTCGCCAGCTACATCTTCTCGCGCCGGATGAAGGTCACCTCGCGCGACATCGCCGGCCTCGTGCGCGACACGCAGGTCGAGATGATGCGCAAGCGCTCGCACGAGCCGAAGGAGTCGCTGATCGACGCGCTCATCCTCGACGAGATGCAGAAGATGACCTCGCTCGTCGGCGGCGAGAAGGACGCCGGCGATAGCGGCGCCGAGGGCTCGATGAGCCTCGATCCGAGCAACTTCGTCGACACCTCCAACTGGGCCGGCGAGCTCGGCGTCAGCGCGCAGCCGCCGCCACGCCGTCAGAGCCGAGGCAGCGCGGCACCGGCCAACCGGGTCCGCACGCCTCCGACGGGTCAGAGCGAGATGGAGTCGCTCGAGGCGATGCTCGAGCCCGACCGCACGGGCCTGCACGGCAAGGCCGGGCGCAAGCTCCCGTGGCTCTTGATCGCGATCGTCATGCTCGTGCTCGCAGCCGGCGCCGCCGCGGCCGTCGTGCTGCTGATGAGCTGACCTGCCCCGGTCGGCTCAGCGCAGCGCCCGGAGCTCCTTGAGCTCCTCACCGGTGGGCGCGAGCTTGGTCAGCCGATCGACGGCCTGGGCGAGCGCCTTGCGGTCGCGCAGCCGGTGCGCGGTCTTGCCGAACAGCAGCCACGCGCCGGGATAGTCGGGATTGTACTGCACGGCCTTCTGGGCGTAGCCGAACGCGCGCCGCGAGTCCTTCGCGATCGCGGCGGCGAACACGTAGGCGTCGACCAGCGACGGATCCTGCGCGATCACGAGCTCGAACATCTGCAGCGCCTCGGCGCTGTTCTCGCCGATGTACGCGATCAGCCCGAGCCCGAAATCCGCCTGGGCGAGGCGGCGCGGCGACGCCTTCTCGGCCTTGAGCGCGGTCTTCGCGGCACGGTACGCCTGCTCGGCCTCGGTGTACTTCTCGGCGACGAGCGCGAGCTTGGCGTCGACGATCTTCACCTCGGGACGGCCTTTCAGCCGCTCGGCCACCAGCTTCTTCGCCTTCTCGGCGAGCGTCTTCTCGTAGACCCCGACGTCCGCTGCGAGCAAGAACGTCTCGCGATCGCTGCCGCACGTGTCGAGCGCGCGGTTCAGCGCGATGGCGGCCCCCGCGAAGTCGGACTTGCGCAGCGCGAGCCGGCCACGCTCGCGATCGAGCTGCCAGCGCGGCACGTCGGCCAGCTGGGCGGCGCGCTCGAGCAGCTGCGCCGCGCCGGCGTGGTCGCCGACCAGCATGCGCGCGCGGGCGTCCTCGATGACGAGCCGCGC
>DAIRFU010000870.1:0-2556 GCA_036794935.1 Kofleriaceae bacterium
TCGATGCGGGTCTTGCGACCCAGCTCGGTCTGCACCGGCAGCACCGACACGCAGTTGCTCTTGACGCCGCAGTCGCCGCAGCCCTCGCAGACCGCCTCGTCGATGACGACGCGCGTGGTGCGCACCTCCTGCTTGCCGCGCTTGCGCAGCGAGCGCCACACGGCGAGCACCGCCATCGCGATGATGACGCCGATCGCGCCGCCCTGGCCGCCTGCGGCGTACACCATCGTCTGATCCATGGACCAGAACGTGTAGTGGTCGACCTCGTCCCAGTCGAGGCGCCGCTTGCCGAACGCGCCTCGCGCGGTGACCCCGCGCTCGTCGATGACCAGCCGCCGCTTGCCGAGCACGATCGCGAGCGCGATCAGCGCGGCCACGAGCACGATCCCGACCACTTTCCACAGGAGCGGTGCGAGTACGACCAGCAACACCGGCAAGAACGCCAGCAGTACGAGCCCCACCGAGGCACCACGGGCAGCACGCAGCTCGAGACGCATGCCGGTGACTGTATCAGCCGCCGGCCAAGGCCGGATGGGCAGGTCGCGTACTTAGCCGGTTCGAGCTGCGTCGGTTGCCCTTGTCAGCACTAATGTTTCGGATAGATTCGCCGTTTCCCCATGGCCAGCGAAGTTCCAAAGGGCAGCCCAGGCGCGACGATCATCGCGGAGGAGGAGCGCCTCTACGGCCAGGTCCAGGCGCGGGTCGCGATGGGTGAGGAGGATCTGGGACCGCGCTTCGGCGCCTCGGATCTCGATCAGGATCTCCTCTCGCTGCGCGATCAGATCAGCGAGGCGCGCGCGGAGGATCTGCCACCGCTCGTCGAGCAGATGACGCGGCTCGCGGCCCTCAAGTCGCGGATCGGCGGCGGTCGCTCGCTGCCGGTCGACATCACGTCCCCGTACTTCGCGCACCTGCGCCTGCGCGAGAACCGCAAGAGCCGCGACGTGCTCGTCGGCAAGCGGGGCTTCATCGACCGCGAGGCGAACGTGCAGATCGTCGACTGGCGCAACGCGCCGGTGTCGCGCATCTACTATCGCTACGAGGAAGGCGACGACTACGAGGAGGAGATCGCCGGCCGCCGCGTCGAGGGCGTGGTCGAGGCGCGCCGCAACGTCTCCATCCACAAGGGCAACCTGCGCCGGATCGGCACGCCGCAGGGTACGTACCTCAAGGACGCGCGCGGCAACTGGGTCCAGGCGGTCGGTCAGATCGCGCCGGTGCTCCACGGCGGCATGGGCAAGGCGGCGCGGCCGGTCGCCAAGACCGGGCAGAAGGGCAAGCTCGGCATCCATCATGGCGTGGCGCGCGCCGACAAGGCGCTGCCCGAGATCGCGGCGCTGATCGACAAGGAGCAGTTCGAGCTGATCACGCAGCCGGGCAGCGGCATCGTCGTCATCCAGGGCGGCGCCGGCTCGGGCAAGACCACGGTCGCGCTCCACCGGGTCGCGTTCCTGAACTTCCAGGACCCCAGACGATTCCGGCCGCAGAGCACGCTGTTCGTCGTGCCGTCGCAGGCGCTCGTCCGCTACGTCGCCGGCGTGTTGCCCGCGCTCGGCGTCTCGGGCGTGCCGGTCGTCACGTACACCGGCTGGGCGCGCACGACGCGTATGCGCTGCCTTCCCGACGCGCCGGCGAAGTACAACGTCGAGCCGCCCGAGCAGGTCTCGCGGGTCAAGAAGCACCCGGCGATGCTCGCGATCCTCGAGCGCTGGGTGGTTCGCCAGGCCGAGAGTATCGGCCGCGACGTCGCCGAGGTCTCGCGCGAGGCGCTCGACGTCTGGAATGCCAAGGTCGACCGCGAGCTCGTGCCGCGCCTGCAGGCGCTGTCGGCGTGGACGAAGAAGGCGCCTCTCGATCCGAGCGTGCGCGTGGCGCTCGAGGGCCTCACCAGGCGCTGGAAGAAGCGCGCGGACGACGTCGTCCTCGACTGGGCGGAGCTGCTCACCGATCCGACGTTTCTCGAGGAGGGCTTCGCCGGCACCGAGGTCACGAAGCGCGACATCGAGCGGCTCACGTCGTGGGTCCGCCGCCAGCTCGCGAAGCCGCAGCCGGCGCCGGTCGACGACGAGGGCAAGCCGGTGCTCGACTCCGAGGGCAAGCCGCTCGGCATCGACGAGGACGACCCGGCCGGTCGGTTCGACGACGAGGACGATCCGCTGCTGCTCCGGCTCGTCCAGCTCAAGCGCGGCGGGCTCGTCCAGCCCGGTGGCGAGGAGATGATCTGGGAGCACGTCGCGATCGACGAAGCGCAGGACCGCAGCGCGCTCGAGGTCAAGGTCCTCGTCGAAGCTGTCCGCGCACCGGACAATGATCCCGAGAAGCGCTCCGTCACGATCGCCGGCGACACCGCGCAGCGCCTCGTGTTCGATAACAACTTCTCCGGCTGGGCCGAGCTCCTCCAGCAGACCGGCCAGCCCGCGATCGTGCGGCCGCTCAAGCTGTCGTATCGCTCGACCGCCGAGGTCATGCTGCTCGCGCGCGAGATCCTGGGACCGGAGCTGGCTCCCGACGAGCCGCTGGCGGCGCGGCCGGGCGAGCCGGTCGAGCTCCACGAGT
>DAIRFU010000262.1:0-9212 GCA_036794935.1 Kofleriaceae bacterium
GCGTGGCCCGCGTGGCGCGCACGGGCAGGGCGAGCTGGCTGGTGCCGCGCCGGGTCGTGATGCGCAGCTCGCCGTTGCCGTCGAGCTCGACCTTGTCGTCGGCGCGGTCGCCGTCGACGTCCCCCGCGAGCGTCGCGATCGGTGCGGCCGCGGCCACGTGGGTCAGGCAGACGAGCACGAGAGCGGTTCGCACGCCGGTCACCATAGCGCAGACACCTGGCGCTGCGAGCGATTGCAGCCGTGCTAGCGTGCGCGCGCTCGTGTTCGCGCCCTCCGACTACCACTTCGAGCTCCCGCCCGCGTTGATCGCGCAGGAGCCCGCCGCCGAGCGCGACGCGTCGCGCCTGCTGCATCTCCAGGCCGACGGCTCGACGACCGATCACCGCTTCCCCGAGATCGTCGACATGCTGCCGGCGGACGCGGTGCTCGTCGTCAACGACACGCGCGTGATCCCCGCGCGCGTGCTCGGCCACAAGCCGTCGGGGGGCCGCGTCGAGCTGCTCTTCCTCGAGCCCGAGCCCGATGTCGCCGCGCCTCCCGGCACGGTGGCCTGGCGCTGCCTGGCTCGCGCGCGCCGTCCGCTCCAGCCTGGCCAGCGCGTCATGCTCGACACCGAGGTCGCGATCGAGCTGCTCACCGCGCGGCAGGGCGAGGAGGGCTCCGTGGTCGTGGCGGTGCCGGGCGATCCGTACGCGCTGCTCGAGCGCGTCGGCCACGTCCCGCTGCCGCGCTACATCCACCGAGACGATCAGGCGGCCGATCGCGACCGCTACCAGACGATGTTCGCGCGCGTGCCCGGCGCCGTCGCCGCACCGACCGCCGGCCTGCACATGACACCGCCGATCCTCGAGCGGCTGCTCGCGCGCGGCATCACGGTCGCGACGCTGACCTTGCACGTCGGCTACGGCACGTTCGAGCCGATCCGCACCGACGATATCCGCGCGCACCAGATGCACCGCGAGCGTTACGTGATCTGCGACGACACCGCGCGCCTGCTCGCGTCGGGGCGACCGATCGTCGCGCTCGGCACCACCGCGCTGCGCGCGCTCGAGGCCTCCGGCGGCGCCGCCGGCGCGGGCTCGACGGACCTGTTCATCTATCCGGGCTCGGGCCACACGTTTCGCGTCGTCGATCACCTGATCACGAACTTTCACCTGCCCGAATCGACACTGCTCATGCTCGTGTGCGCGTTCGCCGGCACCGAGGCGGTGCTCGCCGCGTACCGGCACGCCGTCGCCGCCCGCTACCGGTTCTTCAGTTATGGCGACGCGATGCTCGTCCATCGTGTAGGACCGACGGCATGAAGCGCACGGCGGGAGCTCGCGCGGGCGCCGCGCTGTCGCTCCGCTTCTGACGCCGGTTGCGCGAGCGCGTGCCCGTGCGATAACGCGGCCTCGTGCTGTACGACCTCCCGACGCCCGGCTTCTCGTTCGAGCTCCTCGCGACGCTCGGCCACGCGCGCGCCGGCATCCTCCACACGCCGCGCGGCGATATCCCGACGCCGGTGTTCATGCCGGTCGGCACCGCCGGCACGGTCAAGGCGATGACGGCCGACGAGCTGCGCGCCGAGCCGCTCGACGCGCGGATCATCCTCGGCAACACGTACCACCTGTACCTGCGCCCCGGCCTCGAGGTGATCGGCGCGGCCGGCGGCCTGCACGCGTTCGCCGCGTGGGATCGGCCGATCCTCACCGACTCCGGTGGGTTCCAGGTGTTCTCGCTCGCGGGGATCAATCAAATCGACGACGACGGCGTGACCTTTCGCTCGCATATCGACGGCAGCAAGCACCGGCTGACGCCGGAGGTCTCGATGGAGATCCAGCGCGTGCTCGGCTCGGACATCGCGATGGTGTTCGACCAGTGCCCGCCGGGCGACGCCAATGCGTCGGTGCACGAGGTCGCGCTCGCGCGGACGACCGCGTGGGCCAGGCGCTGCCGCGCAGCGTCGCGCGCAGTCGGCCAGGCGCTGTTCGGTATCGTGCAGGGCGGCATCGACACCGCGCGGCGGCTGCGCCACATGGCCGAGATCACCGCGCTCGACTTCGACGGCCACGCCCTCGGCGGTCTCGCGGTCGGCGAGAACCTCGCAGACACCTACCGCGTGCTCGACGAGGTCGCGCACCTGTTACCGGCCCAGCGGCCGCGCTACCTGATGGGCGTCGGCACGCCGGCCGACCTCGAGCGGGGAATCGCGAGCGGCATCGACATGTTCGACTGCGTGATGCCGACCCGCAACGCGCGCAACGGCTACCTGTTCACCCAGGCCAAGCGGGTGAACATTCCGAACAACGCGAACCGCCTCGACCTCGGTCCCATCGATCCCGAGTGTCCGTGCGCGACTTGTCGCACCCACTCGCGCGCGTATCTGCGGCATCTTTACCTCGCCAAGGAGATCCTCTATGCGAGGCTCGCAACCCTGCACAACCTCACGTTCTACGCGCGCCACGTCCGGCGAATTCGCGAGCGCATCCTCGCCGAGGGAGCGCGCTGCTGAGAAATCTGGGCCGCCTGCCCGACCGTGGAGTTGATGCAGGCTTGACCCGGCCCCACACCGATGCTACCAACCCCCGGATTTCGCGAGGAAAGCGCCCATGCAAGCTATGCAACCGATCATGATGATGCTGGTGATGTTTGGAATCTTCTACTTCATCCTGATCAGGCCTCAGGTGAAGCGCCAGAAAGAGCACACCGCGCTCCTGAGCAAGCTCGACAAGGGCGATGAAGTCATCACCCGGGGCGGCGTGATCGGCAAGATCACCGGCTTCACCGGCGACAACAACAACGTCCTGGTGCTCGAGCTTCAGGAGAAGGTCCGCGTCCGCGTCCCGCGTGCGTACGTCGAAGGCCGCTGGGACGGCACGGTCCCCGCGTCGGCCGCCAAGAACGCCGCCTGATCTCGTCCGCTCGCTCAAAGGTGCTTCATGGATCGCTCTCTGAAGTGGCGCACGCTGATCTTGATCTTGATCACGATCGGCAGCATCTGCGTCCTCATCCCTAGCTTCACGCCGCGCGGCACGCTGCCGTCCTGGTTCACGAAGGTGTTCTCCAGCCGCATGAGCTGGGGCCTCGATCTCCAGGGCGGTGTCCACCTCGTCTACAGCATCGATCTCGACAAGGCGGTCGACGACCGCGCGTCCGAGATCAAGCGTGACATCGAATCGCGGTTTGCCGACGAGAACATCAAGGGCCTCGTGCGCACGCCGGCGACGCCGCTCGGCGCGGTGACCGTCGTCCTCGAGGACGGCACGAAGAAGGATGAGGTCCGTCGCCAGATCGTGACCGACTACGGCGACACGATCCTGATGCTGACGTGCCCGCCGAAGGAGAACGCGAACACGATCTGCATGCGCGTCTCGTCGACCTACGCCGATAGCATCAAGAAGGCGGCGCTGACCAACGCGGTCACCACGATCCGCGAGCGCATCAACGAGAAGGGCGTCGCCGAGCCGAACGTCGTCGAGAAGGGCGACCAGATCATCGTCGAGCTCCCCGGCCTCGACAAGGAGATGATCGACGAGACCAAGGGCATCATCGCGCGCACCGCGAAGCTCGAGATGAAGGTCGTCGACGACTGCACCGTGTACACGCCCTCGGGCTGCACCAAGGCGAACTCGACCCACGAGGGCTCGCCGTACATGAAGAAGCTGTTCTCGCACGTGGGCAGCGACCGCAAGGGCAACCCGAGCGACCCCGAGGCCGTGCGCCTCGAGATCAAGGCCGACATCGACCAGTGGCGCCCCGACGACGGCGGCGGTACGCACACCGACTACTTCCTGATCGCGCCGAACCGCGAGGAGCGGGTGACGGTCGAGTGGGCGAAGGCGAAGGGTTGCTACAACAACACCTCGGTCGTCGAGAACGGGATGACGACCTGCAACCTCACGGGCCGCCAGATCATCGAGCGCTACCTGTTCGGTGACAAGGACCTCGGCTACGAGGGCCTGACCCAGAAGGACCCGAGCTTCAAGGTCCCCGAGGATCGCCAGATCGGCTTCGAGGAGGTCCCTCCGCTGCCGAACGCGAAGGACCAGCGCACGTTCTGGCGCACGTACTTCCTCGAGCGCGCCGTCCAGCTCACCGGCTCGGCGATCTCGAACGCGATGATGAGCTACGACCCGAACACGAACCGGCCGAACGTGCTGCTCGACTTCAACCGCTACGGCGGGCGGATCTTCGGCGACGTGACGGCTCAGATCGTCGGCATGAAGTTCGCGACGATCCTCGACGACAAGGTCAAGTCGGCGCCGATCATCAACACCGCGATCCGCGGTGGCCGCGCCGCGATCACGATGGGCGGCAGCGACCCGACCGTGCAGGAGCAAGAGGCCGACGCCCTCGTCGCCGTGCTCAAGACCGGCTCCTTGCCGGCGCCGCTCCGCGAGGAGTCCGCCAATCAGGTCGGAGCGTCGCTCGGCATGGACGCGATCGCCAAGACGCGCCTGTCGTTCGGGCTCGGCATCGCGCTCGTGTTCATCATCATGGTCGGCGTCTACAAGTGGTCGGGCTTCATCGCGGTGTTCGCGGTGGTCATCCACATCGTGCTCACGCTCGCCGTGATGGCGCTGTTCGGAGCCACGCTGACCTTACCCGGCATAGCCGCGATCGTGCTCTCCGTGGGCATGGTCGTCGACGGCAACATCCTGATCTACGAGCGCATACGCGACGAGCTGTTACTCGGTAAGTCGGTACGCGGCGCGATCGACCTCGGGTTCTCGCGCGCGCTCTCGGCGATCGTCGATGGCCAGCTGACGACCGCGGCCGCCGGCTGGGTGCTCCTCAACTACGGCTCGGGCCCGATCAAGGGCTTCGCGGTGATGCTGCTCGTCGGCTGCTTCACGATGATTTTCGTCAACATCTGGGTCACGCGGGTTCTGTTCGACTGGGCAGTCGCCCGGAAGAAGGGCACCCAGCTCCAGACCCTCTCGATCTGAGGACAGGCGATGAGCGAGCACCACAAATTCCGCTACCTGCTCCCGCCGGGTAACAACTTCCACTTCGTCCGCAAGTTCAAGTACTGGATGATCGCGTCGTTCATCCTGATGGGCGCCGCGATCGGCTCGCTGTTCGTGAACAAGGCCGTTCGCGGCGAGTACATGAACTGGACGATCGACTTCAAGGGCGGCACCGAGATCATCTACGCCTTCAAGGACAAGACGACCGGCGAGTTCACGAAGGTCAACCCGGCGGATGTTCGCAAGGCCTTCGACAAGGCGGGCGAGCACGGCATCGAGCTCTCGGATATCTCGTACGCGGAGGACACCCCCAAGGGCGAGATCAACGTGCACGGTATGCTCGTCCGCTCGCCGCGGTTCTCGGCGCTGACGGACCAGCAGCGCACGCAGGCGCTCGACGACTTCATGGCGGCGTTCGAGAATCGCGACATCGGCAAGGCGAGCTGGTCAGGCGACCGGCTGTTCGTCCGCAGCAAGAAGCCGATCGCGAACGACGAGGCCGCACCCGTGTTCGCGAAGCACGGGCTCGACCTCAAGGCGTGGTCGACCAAGGAAGCGGATCAGTACAGCCACGCCGACGAGGGCACCGGCGAGTACAACGCGGCGTTCGCGATCTGGGGCCTCGACCGCCAGTACGCGAAGATGCTCGAGAGCTCGCTCGACAACGTGCAGGTGCTCGCGCAGGAGAGCTACGGCGTCGGCGCGAAGGCCGGCGCGAAGCTGCGCGATGACGCCGCGAAGTCGATCATCTACGCGATCTTCCTGATCATGCTGTACCTCGCGTTCCGGTTCGATATCCGGTACGCCCCCGGCGCCGCGTTCGCGACGATCCACGACGCGATCATGGTCGTCGGCGTGTTCTCGCTGACGTGGACCGAGGTCTCGCTGACCTCGGTCGCCGGTCTGCTCACGGTCATCGGCTACTCGGTGAACGACACCGTGATCGTGTTCGATCGAATTCGCGAGAACGCGGCCAAGCTCAAGGACAAGAAGCTCGAGCGCATCATCGACCTCTCGATCAACGAGATGCTGGTGCGCACGATCCTCACGTCGGCCACCGTGTTCGCCACGACGCTCGTCATGAACATCTTCGGCGAGGGCCTGGTGAAGAACTTCGCGTTCGCGATGAACATCGGCGTCATCGTCGGCACGTACTCGTCGATCTTCCTGGCCGCGCCGCTGTTCCTGTACATCTCGCGGCGCTGGTACATGGGGCCGCCGAAGCGGCGCCGCGGCGTGCCGACGGCCGCCGAGCCGATGCCGTAGCGCGCGAGAGCTCGCGTTCACGCGATCCCGGGATCGTCTAATTCACAGGGATCGCTCGGGATCTCTCGCAGCTCGGTGTCAGACCCGGCGACTAGCGTGCGCGTGTGCAGTTGCGCGTTCGCAGTGTCGACGAGCGTCTCGTCGTTCGTATTGCCGGTGCGCTCCGCGTTCGTCCCGCGACCGCGCGGTGCCTCGTCGGACGAGGTGTCGTCGAGCCCCGGGACGCGCAGGGGTTCATCGATCCTCGCCTCGCCGCGCTGCGGCCCCCGGCGGGGCTTGCCGGGCTCGCGCTCGCGGTCGAGCGGATCGCCGATGCGGTGTCGCGCGGCGAGAGGCTCGGCGTGTTCGGCGACTACGACGTCGACGGGATCACGACCGCGGCGCTGTTGACCTCGTTCTTGCGCGCGGCCGGCGCCGAGGTCGAGGCGGCGGTGGCGCGGCGCGACGCCGGGTACGGCTTCACGCGCGAGGCAGCCGCGGACTTCGCGGCGCGCGGATGCAAGGTGGTCATCACCGGCGACTGCGGCACCAGCGATCTCGTCGCGCTCGAGGCCGCCGCCGCGCACGGGCTCGAGGTGATCGTCGTCGACCATCACACCGTGCCATCGGCGACCGCGGCGCACCCGTCGTTCTCGCTCGTCAACCCGTATCGCGCCGACTCGACGTTCCCGTTCCGCGGCATGGCGTCGGTCGGGCTCGCGTTCTACGTCGCCGCCTCGGTGCGGACGGAGCTGCGCGACCGCGGCTACTTCCAATCGCGGCCCGAGCCGGACGTCCGCGAGCTGCTCGATCTGGTCGCGCTCGGCACGATCGCCGATCTCGTCCCGCTCGCCGCCGAGAACCGGATCCTGACCGCGCTCGGGCTGCGCCGGCTCCGCCGATCGGATCTCCGGCGCACGCGGCCGGGCCTCGCGGCGCTGCTCGATGGCGCCGGGGTCGAGCCGGATCGCGAGATCGACGCGCGCATGATCGCGTGGAAGATCGCGCCGCGGATCAACGCCCCCGGCCGGCTCGGTGCGGCCGAGCCTTCTCTCGCGCTGCTGCTCGCCGATACCGCGAGCGCCGGCGCGCGCGCCGAGGTGCTCGAGGCCGCCAACCAGGAGCGCCGCGCGATCCAGGACAAGGTCATGGACGAGGCGCTCGCGATGATCGGATCCGTAGATGGCGCCGATCCGGGGGCGGCGATCGTGATCGCCGGCGAGGGCTGGCCGTCGGGTGTCGTCGGCATCGTGGCCGCGAAGCTCGTCGATCGCTACCAGCGGCCCGCGTTCGTGATCGGCATCGATCGCGAGACCGGGATCGGGCGCGGCTCGGCGCGCACCTGCGCCGGCATCAACCTCTACGAGGCGCTCGCGACGGCGGCCCCGCTGCTCGATCGCTTCGGCGGTCACGCGGCCGCGGCGGGCTTCACGATCCGCCGCGAGTCGGTCCCCGCGCTCGTCGAGGCGCTCGACGGTGCGGTCGTCCGGCTCGCCGAGGGCTCGGGCCCGGTCACGGCCGGTCACGACGTCGATGCCGAGGTTCGGCTCGGCGAGGTCGACGAGCGGCTCGCGCAGGAGCTCGCCGGGCTCGGCCCGTTCGGCCAGGAGAATCCGGCGCCGCTGCTCGTCACGCGCGGCGTGCGCGTCACGCAGGTTCGTCGCGTAGGTGACGGCTCGCACCTCAAGCTGATGCTCGAGGACGATCAGCACACGATCCGCAGCGCGATCGGCTTCGGCCTTGGCGATCGCGAGGTCGGCCTCGGCGCGCGCGTCGATCTCGCATTCGTGCCGACCATCTCGACGTGGCAGGGCAGGCGGAGCGCGGAGCTCGAGCTGGCGGACCTCGGCGTCGTGTCGT
Organism: Kofleriaceae bacterium; assembly: GCA_036794935.1. Classification (GTDB taxonomy): domain Bacteria; phylum Myxococcota_A; class Polyangia; order Haliangiales; family Haliangiaceae; genus JABFXX01. The sequence continues at coordinate 8,058 of DAIRFU010000262.1, forward strand.
AAGACTTGCTCGTGAGCACCGAGCCGGACCCCGAGCCGATCCCCAAGCTGCCGCGCGGACGCGGGATCAAGCTGTCCGGCCCCGAGCTGTTCCGGGTCGCGCTCACCCTGATCGCGCTGGTCGGCGTGATCGTGCTGACCCGCCCGTGCGCGAATGCGGTGTCCGGCTTCGTGACGAGCTTCGATCAGGGCAGCGACCGGGAGCAGGCGGTGCCGCACCCGGGGACCGTCGATGTCCCCCCGGAGCCCAGCTACGAGCGGCTGAGGCCGGGGATGAGCGAGGCCGAGATCAAGGCCGCGATCGAGCGCTCGAAGGCGCGTGCCGCCGGTTCCGGTAGCAGCACGCCCCCCGCGCCGGCAGCCGACACCGGCAGTGGCAGCGATGCGCACACTGTGCCGCCTGCGCCCGCCGCGAAGCCGTGACGATCGCGGCTTGCGTCGACGGCGCGGCTGCGCAATACCGCCGCCGTGACGGACGAACGGCGAACCTCACCGCGTCACGCCGCGCACCTCGCCGGCGAGCTCGAGACCGCCAAGGGCCCATCGGCGATCGCGATCACGAAGGACATCAGCGCAGGCGGCCTGCTCGTGTTCACGCGCCTGCGCCTCGCGGTCGGCACCGCGGTCAAGCTGCTGGTCCTATGGCAGGACGAGCAGGTCGTGCTGACCGGCAACGTGGTGCGCGAAGAGGCGGTCGAGCCCGAGGAGAGCACGCTGTGGCGGAGCCGGGTCGCGCTCGCGATCGATCCAGACGATCCGGGCCTCGCGAAGATCGTCGCCGCGCTCGGCGCGACGCCCTGAGCCCGGCCGCTATTTCCAGAGCACGGCGTGATCGAGGCACGGCATCTGCGTGCGTCGCTGCGAGACGGCATCGCCGTGCAGGGTCGCCATCAGCACGCCGTCGCCACTCGCGAGCTCGTCGACGAGCGTGCCCCACGGATCGACGACGAGCGTGTGGCCGTAGCTCTCGCGCTTCTCGTTGTGGCGGCCCCACTGCGCGGGCGCGACGACCCAGGCCTGGTCCTCGATCGCGCGGGCGCGCAGGAGCAGGTGCCAGTGCGCCGCGCCGGTATGGGCGGTGAACGCAGCCGGCACCATCAGCACCTCGGCGCCCTTCTCCTTGACCAGCGCGCGATACAGCTCGGGGAAGCGGACG
>DAIRFU010000871.1:0-2551 GCA_036794935.1 Kofleriaceae bacterium
ACGCTCAACGACCCGGCGGACAGCGCGAGCAAGACCGACAACTGGTTCAAGGATCTGCGCGATCCGCAGATCATGGATCCGACGCTGACGATCGCGCGGTTCGTGAAGGTCGAAAACCCGAGCGAGACCATCGGCACGCTCGTCAACTGGGCCGATCACCCGGAGGTCGCGCACTTCGACGACACGGTGCCGGCGACGATCACCGCGCACTATCCGCACTGGCTGCGCGAGCACATCGAGCAGGGCGTGCTCGCGACCGAGAGCACGTACGCGACCGAGGACATCCCCGGGCTCGGCGGCATCACCGTGTTCGTGCAGGGCGCGCTCGGCGGCCAGATCGGCTCGCTGCGCGGCACGCACCCACCCGGACCCGACGGCACGCCGGTCACGATGACCTCGCACGCGATGGACCAGGCGATCGGCACGAACGTCGCGGCGCGCGCGCTGACCGTGCTGCGCGACAGCGGCGAGTCGACGAGCGAGCTCCCGCTCGGCTTCAAGAGCGCGAAGTTCTGGGCGCGCGTCGACAACCTCGGCATCCAGGTCTACTTCATCCTCGGCATCCTCGGCCCGCACCCGACCGGCGGCTACAACCCCGACGAGCCGATCGACGACGTCAACACGCCGTGGCTGCCGCTGCGCGCGACGTATCTGCAGATCGGGCCGCTCGGGATCGTGACGACGCCGGGCGAGCTCCACCCCGAGCTGTGGGTCGGCGGCTATACCGGCGACTGGAGCTTTGGCTGGCCGCTGCTGCAGCACGCCGGCAAGTGCGCGGACACCGGCGCGGACTGCAACGAGCAGGAGATGTGCGCGGCCGGTGTCGAGTGCGTGGCCACGCCGAACCTGCCGAACTTCGACGATGCTCCGCAGCCGCCGTACATGCGCGACCTCGTGCTCGCGCACGACGGCGTGCGCTACCCGGTCGTCGCCGGCCTTGCCGAGGACTACGTCGGCTACATCGTGCCGGCGTACAACTTCGTGCTCGCGACGAACGGGCCGTGGCTCAACGAGGCCGAGGGCGATCACTACGAGGAGGTCTACTGTCTCTCGCAGGACGCCGAGCGCCACATCGTGCACCCGACGCTCGAGCTGCTGAAGTACCGGCGCTGAGCGGGCCGGGAATCGGGGCTTGCGCCCGGAGGATGCGACGATATATAACGCGTTATGGTTCGAGATGTCGTCCGCGAGCTCGGGTACCTGACGCTCGGCACGCGCTTCAAGCGGATCGGGGAGCGGCTGCAGGCCCAGACCCAGCGCATCCTCGATGCGCACGATCCGACGGTGCCCGCGGGGCAGTTCCCGTTCCTCGCCGCCCTCGATCGTTCGGGCCCGCTGAGCGTCGGCGAGCTGGCCGATGCGGTGGGTGTCACCCAGCCCGGGGCGACGCGCACGATCGCCCAGCTCGCCGAGGCGGGCCACGTGGTAGCGGCGCAGGTGGCCGGCGATCAGCGCCGGCGATCCATCGCCCTCACCGCGCAGGGCAAGCGGCTGGTGGCGGCCGGCAAGCGCACCGCATGGCCGCTGGTCGAGAGCGCGGTCCGCGAGCTGTGCCGCGAGCTCGACGGTACGCTGCTCGAGCAGCTCGCGGCTCTCGAGGATGGCCTCGCGGCCGAGCCGCTTGATCGTCGCGCGGCCGAGCCGCTTGATCGCCGCGTGGCGGCGCGACCGCGGAGGCGGCGGTGAGCGCGCACGTCCTCGATCGTCCGGTGTGGAACGCGCTCTCGACGCGCCAGCGTGCGTTCGCGATCGGCGGCGAGGGCGCACGCCGCTTCGCGCCTGACATCGGGCCGCTCGCCGGCACGCGCGACGACGCTCCGGAGAGCCTCGTCGAGCTCGCGGCCCTCGTGCCCGCCGGCGTGACGCTGTTGTTGCTCCAGGCCGATCCGATCGTCGTGCCTCCTCCACTCGAAGCGATCACCACGGCCGACGGCGTGCAGATGGTCGCCGACCGGCTCGCACGCGATGCCGTGGCCGCCAGCGACCCCGCGGTCGAGCCGCTCGCGCTCGACGCCGCCAAACTTGGAAACGAAGAATGAACGCTCCGCTCCTTTCGTTGTTCGGCGTCGTCGCCAGCTGCCTCGCCCTCCTGGCGCTGCTGGTCTACCGTCGGCGCGAAACGGTCCCCGTGGACGAACGGCTGCTTTCCAAGGCACCGGGACAGTTTGTGGATGCACCAAGTGGCCGTACCCATTACGTGATCGAGGGCCCTGATGACGGCGACCTCGTCGTACTGGTTCCGGGTGCAACACTGCCCCTGTGGATCTGGCGGGACTTGCCGGCCAGCTTGACGTCCGCCGGCTTTCGCGTGTTGCGCTACGACTTGCTGGGTCGAGGCTACTCCAGTCGCCCCTGGGCCCGCTACGACAGCGATCTCTTCGATGCGCAGTTGCATCAGTTGCTGACCGGACCGGCCGCACCCACGCCGGGTCGGAAAGTGCATCTCGTGGGGCTGGCCTTCGGCTGCCTGATTGCGTCGGAATACGCACGCCGCCACGGCGGGCAGGTGGCCAGCGTCGCTCTGCTGGGAGCCGACGGCTTTGGCGTGAAC
>DAIRFU010000872.1:0-2551 GCA_036794935.1 Kofleriaceae bacterium
CTGCCCGTCGTCTACTCCGCCGACGACTTCGTCCTGCTCGGCCGTGACGGCGCGCCCGGACTGGGTTTCATCCGCATCGCCGATTACCGGCCTCCGACCTGGCCCGATCCCGCTCACGGAAAGCAGGCCCACCTGGAGCTCGGCGTCGACGACCTCGACCGCGCCAGGCTCGCGATCGATCGCCTCTCCGTCGCGGCCGGCCTCACCCGCAAGCCGCCCACCCTCGATCGGCTCGAGCTCGACGCGCGCTGGCTCGGCGCGGCGACCGGCTTCCAGCTCGAGCTGACCGGCCACGAGGCCGGCGGCCGCCTGCTCAAGATCAGCGCGCGCGGCAAGCCCGACTCGCTCGACAGTATCGTCGCCTCGATCGAGGCCGCGAACTTCGACATCGCGCCGTTCCTCGCGTTCGCGCCCCCCGGCCCCGCCGTCGGCATGCGCGGCCTCGTCAGCGGTGTCCTCAAGCTGCGCGGCCTCGATCCGGATACCGGGGACATCCGCGGCAAGCTCGTGATCAGCGAGGCGCGCATGCCGCTCTCCGCCGAGCTCGGCAACCTGCGCAGTGCCACGATCGCCATCGATGTCGTCAAGCAGACCATCGTCGCGACCCTCGACGGAAAGATCGGCCACGGCACCGTCAACGGCAAGGTCATCGCGCGGCTCACCGGCAGCATGCCGACCACCGCCGAGCTCACGCTCGCGCTGCGCCAGGTCTCGCCGATCGGCGAGATCCAGCCGGTCATCGACGCCGACATCTCCGGCTACCTCGTGCGGACGAAGACGAAGTGGACCGGCAAGCTCGCCGTCAAGAACGGCAGCATCTACGTGCCGCCCGAGGGTGGCAACGAGCTGCTCGTCACCGGCACGCCGAGTGACCTCGTGTTCATCGACGCCCAGCCGATCATCATCAAGCCCAAGCGGCGCCCGCCGACCAGGCCATGGCTCGTGACCCAGATCGACATCGAGCCGACCAAGCTGCTCGTCGACGACACCGACTTCCGGTTCGAGGGTGTCGCCAGCGGCCAGCTCGAGCTCAGCCTCGGCCAGGGCGGCGTCGGCCTCGACGGCGCGATCTCCACCGAGCGCGGCGTGGTCGACGTGCTCGGCCGCCGCTACCGCGTCGACCACGGCATCGTCGACTTCGACGGCTCCCTCGATCCGCGTCTCGACATCCAGATGATGCACGACTTCCGCGCGCTCACGCTGACCGTCGAGCTCCACGGCCGGTCCAGCACGCCCGACCTCCGGCTCTCGAGTGACAGCGGCGCGTACAGCCAGAGTCAGCTCCTGTCGTTCCTCGCCGGCGCGACGCCGAGTGATGATCCATCCGCGCAGTCGGGTGATGCGATCGCGAGCGGCAGCCTCACGATCCTGTCGTCGCGCGTCGGCAGGCGGATCAACGAGAAGCTGCCGCTGCTCAAGTTCGACACGATCAACTACGAGGCGCAGACCGCGTCGTCGAGCCGCGCGATCCGGTTCGGCAAGCGGCTCGGCGAGCACACGTATCTGAACTTCCGCCAGCGCTTCGAGCCCCGGCCCGACGAGAACCCGCAGGAGGCGGTGTTCGAGTGGGAGCTACGCCGCGACATCCTGTTCGAGGCAGCAGGCGGCCAGCGCTCGGTCGGCGGCGACCTGCTGTGGCGCAAGCGCTGGTGACTGGCAAGCGCGCGTGGTTCGTTTCACCTGTCAGGCCGCCTTGCGCAACCGCCACAGTCCACCGCCCGTCGCGAGCAACGCGAACACACCCGCAATGCCGCGACCCAGGTTGTCCGGCGCAGCAAACGCGCCGAGGAGCAAGATGACCAGTGCCAGCACCAGCAGCAGCACGCCGCTGCGACGGTAGTGGCGGCGCGCGTTCATCAGCTGACTCGCGCCAGCTCGGCCGGGAGTTGTCGTACTGAGACCCCCGGGGCGATGTGGGGACGTAGCAGCATCGGAGCGGAACAACGGAGCCGGCGCGACCGAGGTCAGCGCGATGCCGTACGTCGCGGCCCAGCTTGCGACGACATCCGCGGCGGCCGTCGCCGGTCTCAGCGCAAGCAACCGCACTCCTGCTCGCACGAGCTCCCCGAAGTCTGGCCCCCAGAGCACGTGATCGTAGGTGGCATGCGGCAGCCAGAGCGCGTTCGGTTCGAGCTTCGCGAGGAGCGGAAGCGGAATCTTCACGCCGGCACGACTCGGGACGGGGTGCATGGTCCGCTTGAGATCAGACCGAATCGCGTCTCCGACGGAGCCGACGACCCTGCCGGCTATTCCAAATGCGATGTCGCCCAGTTCATTCAGATCGTCAGCCCCGGTGTCGTCCTCATGGCCTCGGGGAATAAAGCCGACACCCTCGGAGCTCAGAACCAGGTCGCCCCACATCACCGGGAGCTTGCGGTCCTTCACGCACGGAGCGACATCGAGGCCGCGTACTGGAAGCGTCGCGACGAGATCGCCTTGCTCGAGCTCGAACGACCGCAAGAACGCATCGACGGGGCCGTAGTTCTCGACGACGAGATCGGTCACCACGCATCTCCCTTCGGGCGTGAGCTCCTCGAGGAAAAAGGCTCGG
>DAIRFU010000873.1:0-2547 GCA_036794935.1 Kofleriaceae bacterium
GTCGTGATCAAGGATCAGATCGACGTCGCCGGCTGCCCGACCGGCGTCGGGCTCGCGACGCCGGGCGAGGTCGCCGACCGCGACGCGACGATCGTCGCGCGGATCGCCGCGGCCGGCGGCCGCATCATCGGCAAGGCGAAGATGACCGAGCTCGGCATCGACGGGCTCGGCACGGTGATGAACTACGCGATGCCGGTCAACCCGCGCGCGCCCGGATACTCGCCGGGTGGTTCGAGCACCGGCACCGCGGTCGCGGTCGCGTCGGGGCTCGCGCGCTACGGCGTGGGCGGCGACGGGCTCGGCAGCATCCGCATCCCGGCGGCCTTCTGCGGGCTCGTCGGCCTCAAGCCGGGCCGCGAGCGGCTGCCGCGCGACGGCATCCGCAGCCCGGTGCGCACGCTCGACGCGGTCGGCCCGATCGCGCGCACCGCCGCCGATTGCGCGACGCTGTGGCAGGTGATGGCGGGCGAGCCGGTCCAGGCGCTGACCGCGTACGTGCCCGACCGGATCGGCGTGCCGCTCGGCCGGATGCGCGCGGCTCGCTCGGTCGAGCGCGCGTTCACGCGCATGCTCGCCGCACTCAATACCGTGATCGAGCAGGTCGAGCTGCCCGGCCTCGATCGGGTGACGTTCCTCGGCGGCCTGATCGGCGCCTACGAGCTGTCGACCGGGCCGTACGCCGACCAGCCGCGCACGCGCGCGGGACGGATGAGCCGCGCGCTCGGCGGGGCGATCGCCGCGGACAACGCCGAACGGCTGTACGCCCAGCGCGATGCCTTGCGGGTGACCACCGGGCGCGTGCTCGACAGGACCCCGATCCTGGCGCTGCCGACCACGGCGATCCCGCCCCCGGCGATCACGCCCGCGCTCGTCGCCGGCGGCCCGGAGCTCTTGCTGCTGCGCGCGCTCGGTGCGTTCACGCCGCTCGCGAACCTCGTCGACCTGCCGGCGATTGCCGTGCCAGCCGGCGTCGACGACCGCGGGCGCCCGCTCTCGGTGATGTTCGTCGCGGCGGCCGGCAACGAGACGACGCTCCTGCGCATCGCGCTCGCGGCGGAGCACACGGGGCTCGGGACCACGCCCGTCGCGTAGTACAACGCGCGGCATGCGCATGTTCTCTCTCGCGCTCCCGCTGCTCGTCCTCGCCGCCGGGCTAGCCGCTGCACCCGCCGCGGCGGAGCCGACCAAGCTCACGCTCGATGAAACGATCGCGAAGGCGCTCGCGGGACCGCGCGCTCGGATGGCCCGCGGCGACGCCGACACCGCGGCCGCGCGCCTCGGTGAGGCCAAGGCGCTCGCGTTCCCGCGCATCAAGGGCACGCTGTTCGGCACGGCGAGCCCGGACATCGAGTGCCTCGACGATGCGTGCACGAGGACCGATCCGCAGAACTTCGCGTTTCGCTACGACGGCCTCTACGGCGGCGCCCAGATCGAGCTGACCCAGCCGCTCTACACGTTCGGCCGCGCGAGCCACGGCTTCGCGGCGGCGCGGGCCGGTGTCGAGGCCAAGCGACTGCTCGCCGACGAGGCGGCCGGCGATCTCGCGGTCGATGCCGCGCGCGCGTACTGGGGCGTCAAGCTCACGCGCGAGCTGCAGTACATGCTCGACGACGGCATCGAGGAGATCGGCAAGGCGCTCGAGCGCATGGATGCGCGCACCGGCGCCGACGCGCCGACGCCGCAGGACCGCCAGCGCGTCGCGGTGCTGCTCGCCGAGGCCAAGGTCCAGCGTGCCGACGCGGTCGCGGCCGAGCGCCAGGCGCTCGCGGGTCTGCGTGCGCTGACCGGGGTGGTGAACGCCGACGTCGACGACGTCGCCTTCGCGCCGATCGAGTTCACGCTGCCGGGTAGCGCGAGTGGCGAGGGGCGCCCGCAGGCGCGCGCGGCCCACCAGGGGGCGCTCGCCGCCGACGAGCTCGTCGACTTCGCGAGCGCCTACTACTTTCCGGATCTCGCGCTGGTCGGCCGCGCGTACTTCGCGCGCGCGCAGGGCGTCGACGATCCGCCGAGTGCGCTCGCGTTCGATCCGTACAACCGCTCCGGCGCCGAGCTCGCGCTCGTCCTCAACTGGACGCTCGAGCCATGGAGCGTGCACGCGCGCGTCGTGCGGGCCCGCGCCGAGGCGCGCCACGCGCACGCACTCGACGACCTCGCCGCATCGGGCGCGCGCTACGATGCCGAGACCGTGCTCGGTGAGGCCGAGGGCGCGAAGGTCAAGCTCGAGGCCGCGGCCGACGGCGAGAAGGCGGGTCGGGCGTGGGTCGTCTCGCTGCTCCAGGCCGAGGCGATCGGGGCGGTGGACGCGAAGGACTTCGCGGACGCGTACATCGCGTGGTTTCGCATGCGCGCGAACTGGGTGCAGTCGACGTTTCAGTGGAACGTCGACGTCGTCCGGCTCGGCCGTGCAAACGGCGAATACCGCGCGAAGCTGTGAGCTCGGGCTGCGCTCGACGGGAGCATCGCCGGGCGCTATGGTCCGGCGCCGGAGGCAACCATGGCCGAGATTCGATTGCCGGCGGAGCGGAAGTACGAGGCAGAGCTGAAGGC
>DAIRFU010000263.1:0-9196 GCA_036794935.1 Kofleriaceae bacterium
TGCCATCCCGCCGCCGACCGCGCCGAGCCGCGGCTCGATGGGCGACCGCCTGCCGAGCTGATGCGCATCGCCACCCTGCTCCTCGCGGGCGCCGTGCTCGGCGCGTGCACGAAGGCCAAGCCGGCCGCGCCTCGCGCGACCGATGCCGAGTGCACCGCGTACCGCAACCAGCTGTTCTCGCTCTTACCCGAGACCGAGCGAGCAGGCCTGGGCAAGAGCGGCATGGGCACGCCATCGCCCAAGGAGCTCGAGCTGTGCCGCGAGCGCGTGCACCCCGACGAGATCGCGTGTGTCGTCAAGGCGACCACGCTCGACGAGGCACTCGCATGTACCTCGGCGATCGACGACCGCCCGGACGCGGTCAAGCGCACGCCCGCCGAGTGCGAGGCGTACCGCGCGCACCTGCTCGAGATGGCCGAGGTCGCCGCGTCGGAGAATGCGTTCGGGCCGCCGCTGACCAAGGCGATGGCCAAGATCGCCGGCCGCGAGTGCGAGCGCTGGATGTCGAAGAAGCGCTACGACTGCGTGATGTCGGCGAAGGCCTCGGCCGCGTTCATCCAGTGCCCGTCGAACTGACTCACGTCCGCGGCACCAGCTTGTAGATCGAGCCGGTGAGCAGGGCGATGTAGAGCTCGCCGTCGTGGTCGACGCCGAACGAGCTGATCTGGGTCAGGATCCGTTCGCGCCGATCATGGAGAGGGCCGGATTCACTCCGGCCCTCGAGATCGATCGCGGCCTTCCAGTCCCAGTGCTCGCGGACCGCGCCGTCGTTCCACACGAAGCTGCGCAACAGGCCCGTGCAGTAGTCGGCATAGAAGTAGCGGCCGGCGAGCGCCGGCAGTGCCTTGCCGCGGTACACGAAGCCGCCGGTGATCGAGCAGCCCTCGTCGTGCGAGTACTCGACGAGCGGCAACGTCAGCCCGGTCTTGTCGCAGGTGGCCTTGCCGCCCCCGGTCTCGGCGTCGAAGCAGTGGCTGCCCTCGACGATGTTCCAGCCGAAGTTGTGCCGTTGCTTGTCGGTCGCGCGCACGCCGTGGACGTACTCCCACAGGTTCTGGCCGACGTCGCCGATGTAGAGGTCGCCGGTCGCGGCATCGAACGAGAACCGCCACGGGTTGCGCAGCCCGATGTGGACGACCTCGGGGCTGGGCTGCCTGGCGTCGACGTCGAGGCGCGTGATCGTCGCGAGCAGGGACTTCGCGTTCTGGCCGTTGCCGTGCGGATCGTTCGCGGCGCCGCCGTCGCCGAGGCCGACGTAGAGCTTGCCGTCGGGACCGAACACGAGGTTCCCGCCATTGTGGTTCGAGTACGGCTGCTCGACGTGGAGCAGCTCGCGGCGGGTCGCCGCATCGACGGCATCCGGATCGCTGCCGACCCGGAGCTCGACGACGTGGGTCGAGCCGTCCTTCGCCGTGTAATCGACGTACAGGCGGCCGTTCGCGGCGAACATCGGGTGAAACGCGAGCCCGAGCAGGCCCTGCTCGTTCCCCTTCGAGAGGTCCGAGATCGTGAAGAACGGCCGCTTCGCGAGCGTGCCGTGCTCGAGCACGCGGATCCGGCCGGCATGCTGCTCGAGGATGAACAGCCGGCGCCGCGGATCGCCGGGCGCGGCGACGACCAGGACCGGACGCGCGAGCCCGTGCGCGACCTCTTCGAGTGCGACCCCGTTTGCGATCGCGGGCGGCACCGGGACGAGCGCCGCGTCGCCCGGCGGCGCGGGAGTGGCCAGGCTACCCGGCCGCACAGTGGCCGGCTGCACCGGTGCGGATCCGGACTGCACCCGGTGCACCGAGTTGCGATCGGCCGACCGTCCATCGCCGCGACACGCGGCCGCGGCGAGCGCGAGAACCAGAGCGAGCCTCACGACCCGAGTCGTGCCACGGAGTGGCGCCGGGCGCGAGTCATGTGGCTGTAAGGCGAGCCGTTCGATGCGCGAGCACGCTACAGGCGCCGGCTACTCGATCAGCCACCCGCGCGGAGCCGCCGCGCAACCTGTGGGATCGACGGCCCTCGCGGCTCCGATCCCCGGGGGCGCAGCTGGCACACCGCATGCTCGAGGGGGGGCTGCCACGAGGAGTCTCCTTCATGCAGGTCAACGTACATATCGCTCGCAAAGGCACCCCCGCCCCGACGACGAAGAGCTCGAAGGAGATCCAGCGCTACTTCGAGTACTCGCAGAGCGGCGTGGACGTGCTCGAGGACGGTCTCGAGGAGATCTCGTTCGGCGAGTTCCTCGTCGACCAGGGCGTGCTCGATAGGTTTCAGCTGTTCCGCGCGCTCCAGATGCAAGACCGCCTGCCCGGCGTGCGGCTCGGCGAGTGCGCCGCGGCCCTCGGCTACGCACCGATCGCGGCGATCGAGCGCCTCTACGAGCGCTTCACGCAGCTCGCGACCGTCGACGTCGACTGATCACGGCTCGAAGCAGTCGTACTGCTCCTGGCGATACACGAGCCCGTCGCGCAGCTCGATCACGCTGCAGATCTGCGCGCGCATCGTCCGGCCGTCCTGGAGCGTGCCGGTCCACACGAGCTGCGCGACCACCCGGTCGCCCTCGCAGGTCAGCGCGCGCACCTCGTAGCGCTCGCTCGCCATCAGCTTCGCGCCGCGCTCGCCGGCGGCCCGTAGCGCCGCGCGATCGAGCGTCGCGCCGGTCGGGTTGATGCGGTTCGGGTGCTCGATGACCCGCGCATCGGCGTGGAGGAGCTGCGCGACACCATCGAGATCGTGGGACTCGATCGCGCGCAGGTAGGCGAGGACGACGTCACCGGGCGAGGTCATGGGCGTTGCGATGCACGCCGCGCCCGGACCGGTTCAGTCCATCGCGCGGATCACGGCGCTGTTGTCCGGGTTCGGCTCCATCGCGCGAATCACCGCGTCGGTGAACTGCGCCGTGTTCGCCTTGCCACCGAGATCGCCGGTGCGCGTCTCGGGCTTGCCGAGCGCGGTGCGGACGCCCGTGCGCAGGCGGCCGGCCGCCGCGACCTGGCCGACGTGGTCGAGGAGCATCGCCGCCGACAGCATGAGCCCGGTGGGGTTCGCGATGCCCTTGCCCGCGATGTCGGGGGCGGTACCGTGCACGGCCTCGAACATGGCGCAGCCGCCGTCGCCGATGTTCGCCGCCGGTGCGACGCCGAGGCCGCCGACGAGGCCGGCGGTGAGGTCGGACAGGATGTCGCCGAACAGGTTCATCGTCACGATGACGTCGAACCTCTCGGGCGCGATCACGAGCTTCATCGCGGTCGCGTCGACGATCATGTCGTCGAACTGGATGTCGGGATAGCGCTTCGCGACCTCGTGGCCGGTGTCGAGGAACAGGCCGTTGCTCATCTTGAGGATGTTCGCCTTGTGGACGAGCGTGACCTTCTTGCGGCCGTGGCGCCTGGCGTACTCGAACGCGTAGACGATGATGCGCTCGCTGCCGTACTTCGTGATGATCGCGATCGACTCGGCAGCGGTCCGGCGCGGGTCGATGTAGTGCTCGACACCGGCATAGAGATCCTCGGTGTTCTCGCGCACGATCACGAGGTCGACCTTGTCGTAGCGCGACGGCACGCCGGCGATGGTCTGCACCGGTCGCACGTTCGCGTAGAGGTCGAACTGCTGGCGCAGCGTGACGTTGACCGAGCGATAGCCACCGCCGCTCGGCGTCGCGAGCGGGCCCTTGAGCGCGAGCTGCGTGCGCTTGATCGAGTCGATCGTCGCCTGCGGCAGCGGATCCTTGTGCTTGTCGACGGCCCCGGCGCCCGCGTCGGCGCGCTCCCACGTCAGCGTGCCGCCGGCCGCCTCGACCGCGCGCACCGTCGCGGCGGCGATCTCGGGCCCGATACCATCTCCTTCGATCAGGGTCACGGTCTTCTTCATCAGTGTCCTCGCAGGGTCCGCGGAATGGGGTCCACCTCGATCGTGTCGCCGGTCACGCGCACCGAGTACATGGTGAGGCACACATCCGATGCCTGATCATGGCGTCCCGTCGCGGTCGAGAACCGCCAGCCGTGATTCGCGCACACGACGTGGCCGCGCGCGATGATCCCATCGGCGAGGTCGCCGCCCTGGTGCACGCAGCGCCGCTGCATCGCGAAGTAGCGATCGCCATCGAGCCCGACGACCATCTGCACGCCCTCCGCCTCGACCCCGATCACGTCTCCGGAGCGGATGTCACCGACCTTGGCGACCGGCACCCAGGTCACGCGAGACCTTCGTCCGTGCGATGCCGTGCCACGCGCGCAGGATACTACGTTTCGGTCGCCTCTCCGTCGGCGGCGATGCCGTACGTCTTCATCTTCGTGTAGATGCTCGCGCGGCTGATGCCGAGCCGCTTCGCGGCGGCTGCCGGGTTGCGATCGCGGCGCAGCGCGGCCGCAATCGCCGCGCGCTCGACCGCACGCACCGCGCGCTCGGTGATGTCCTTGAGCCCTTCCCCATCGCCGAGCCGCTCGAGGTCGATCGCCGGCAGGTCGACGCGATCGGCCTCGTCGTCGCTGCCCCGGCGGACGCGGCCGGCATCGAGCCCGAGCATCGCGAGATCGTGCGAGCGGATCATCTCGCCGTCGCACAGGATCGCGGCGCGCGACAGCACGTTCTCGAGCTCGCGGATGTTGCCGGGCCAGCGGTAGCTCGCGAGGCGGCCGAGCGCCTTTGCCGTGATCTGGGTCGGATAGCGTGCCTCGTTGCCGCCGAAGCTCTTCGCCGCACCACGCCGGCGCGCGAGGATGTGCGCGGCGAGCAGCGGGATGTCCTCCTTGCGCTCGCGCAGCGGCGGCACCTGGATCGGCACGACCGCGAGCCGCCAGTACAGATCCTCGCGGAACTGACCGCGCCCGACCAGCTGCTTGAGATCCTTGTTCGTCGCGGCCACCACGCGGACGTCGATCGGCACCGGGCGGTCGCCGCCGACCGGCTTGATCTCGCGCTCCTGGAGCACGCGCAGCAGCTTGTTCTGCACGCTGGCATCGATATCGCCGATCTCGTCGAGGAAGATCGTGCCGCCGCTCGCCTCGCGGAACAGGCCTCGGCGCGCGCGCATCGCCCCGGTGAACGCGCCCTTCTCGTGGCCGAACAGCTCCGCCTCGATCAGGCTCGGCGCCAGCGCGGAGCAGTCGAACGCGACGAACGGGCCATCGGCGCGCGGCCCGATGCGGTGGATCGTGCGCGCGACCAGCTCCTTGCCGGTCCCGCTCTCGCCCACGATCAGCACGGTCGCGTCCGACGACGCGACGCGCTCGATCATCGCGAGCAGCTCGCGCATCAGCTGCGACTCGCCGATCACCTCGCCGAGCCCGCGCGCGCGCTCGACCTCGCCGCGCAGCCGGCGGACCTCGCGTGCGAGCGCGCCGTGCTGGATCGCGCGATCGACCACCGAGCGGATCTCGACGGTGGCGGTGTCCTTGCGCAACACGTCGAGCGCGCCGGCGCGCATCGCGCGCACCGTGAACTCGATCGTCGGCTGCGCCGCCCAGATCACCACGACCGTATCCGGCGCGACCGTGCGCACGCGGTGGAGCAGCGCGAGCGCGTCGTCGGCATCGTCACCGAGCGCCGGATCGAGCAGCACGAGATCGAACGTCGAGCCGACCACGCGCTCGAACAGCGCCGCCGGGGTGGCGACCGACTCGACGTCGATGCCCGCGAGCACGGCCGGCGCACCGGCCGCCTCGAGGTCGACCGCGGCCAGCGCCTCGGTCGCGTGCGCGACGCCCGCGGCATGGGCGTCGGCCACCAGCACGTGGCGAACCAGGTTGGACATCGCCCCCAGCCTAGCGCGTCCAGTCCAACTGTCTAGACGGCGTCCACACATCTGGACAGACGGATGGACAACACCTCGTTTAACCTATTGAAATTACACGTCCTGAACCCTGGACGGACTTGGCGTCGCAGTTGCGTAGCCTCTCCCCGAGGAGACCACGATGCAGACCTCGCCCGAAGACCTCGACCGGACCCGTGCCTACGTCAAGTCGGTCGCCATGAAGTACGTGCGCGACGAGCAGGATGCCGAGGACGTCGCGCAGGACGCGCTGCTCCTCGCGCACCGGTACCGCCACTCGTTCCGCGGCGAGTCGCGCTACTCGACGTGGCTGTACCGGGTGACCGCGACCGCCGCGCTGATGTTCTTGCGCAAGCAGCGCCGACTCGCACGCGAGGTGCCCGCGAGCACCACCACGGACGAGGACGGCACGCCGTGGCTCGAGCGCCAGCCCGCCGACACCGATATCCGCGCCGAGGTGATCGCGCGCGCCGACCTCGATGACGTGCGCGCCGCGGTCGCCGCGCTCGGCGCGAAGTACCCCGCCGTGTTCTGGAAGCGCTACGGCGAGGGCCGCACCGAGACCGAGATCGCGCGCGAGCTCGGCCTGTCCGTGGCCGCCGTCAAGACCCGCGCGTTCCGTGGCCGCCAGGCGGCGCTGCGCGCGCTCGGTTAGGGACCCAGCCGCCGCGCTCGTCGGGTCCGGCCGGCCACACCGCCGCCGGCCAACTGCGCGGCATCGCTGCGCGTGACGCTGGCCTTCGAGGTCGCGACCGCCGGTGTGGTCGGCGAGCTCGCCGCGCTGATCAAGCCGGAGCGACTGCCGGCGGTGGAGCCGGCGCTCGCCGCGGTCGGCACCACGACGCGCATGGCGGCGTAGCGCGCGAATGGCGCTACAGTGCGCGCGTGAAGTTCGACCCGCGCACCGATCCCGACGTTCCGCAGGGAATGTCGGTCGAGCTGCTTCAAGATCTGCACCTGCTCACGCGCGACGGTCACCTCAACGCCGACGCGCGGCGCAAGCTCAAGCAGATCCGCCACCTGGTCGGCCTGCTCCGGCCGGCCCTCGACGACGTGCTCGCGCGTCACCCCGAGCCGCTCGTCGTCGACTGTGGCGCCGGCAAGAGTTACCTCGGCGCGATGCTCTACGAGCTCGTGCTCGGCCCCGCCGGCCGCGGCACGCTCACCGCGATCGAGGCGCGCCCCGAGCTCTCCGAGCAGGCCGCGAAGCGCGCGGCGCGGTTCGGCCAGGAGCGGTTTCGCGTCGCGACCGGCGCGATCGGCTCCTTCATCGCACCGACCGAGCCTCGGCCCGCCGATGCCCCGGCCGACGCGGCGACCAGCGCGCCCCGCCCTCACGTGGTCACCGCGCTGCACGCGTGCGACACGGCGACCGACGACGCGCTCGCGCTCGCGATCGCCCAGGGCGCCGACCACGTCGCCGTCGTGCCGTGCTGCCAGGCCGAGGTCGCGCGCCAGCTCGAGGCCGCGAAGGGAGTCGATCCGGTCGACGCCGCGCTGTTCGCGCACCCGCTGCACCGCCGCGAGCTCGGCTCGCACCTGACGAACGTGATCCGCACGCTCGTCCTCCAGGCGCACGGCTTCAAGGTCACCGTCACCGAGCTCGTCGGCTGGGAGCACTCGGCCAAGAACGAGCTCATCCTCGGCAAGCGCGTGCAGCGCTTCGACCGCCGAGCCCAGACGACGCTGCGCGCCCTGCTCGACCGGTTCTGCGTCGAGCCCGCGCTCGTGCGCGACCTGACCGCGCGCGGCCTCGATCCGCGCGGCGAGCCAGGCTGAGCTAGGGCGGGCAGGCCCAGGTCGGCCCGGCGAAGCCGCTGATGCACTCGCAGTCGTGCGCGACCTGCTGCTCACCGCCACTGCAGGTCGCCGCGCCCGCGAAGCAGCCGAGCGCGTAGAGCTCGTCGGGATCGTGCTGCGCGCCGTCGAGCATCGGGCCGCCCGCGCACGCGTTCGTCGGATCGGTCTGCGGCTCGCACGTGTACGCGAACGTCACCGACGCGTCGCACGCATCATCGGAGCAGCCCGGGGTCGCAGCGGCGCCCAGTGCCGCCGCGACGGCGACGAGGACCAGCGCGAGCGCCCGGCTCATCCGCGGACGATAGCAGCCCCGGGGCGTCAGCGCGGTGTGTCGACGGTCCAGAAGATGACCGGTGCGTCGATGTCCATCCGGACATCGGTGACGGATCGAATCTCCGGGCCGAGCGTCCACGCGTAGATGCGGCCGCGGTAGACGCCCCAGTGCACGATATCGAGCGTGATCGCGCCGGCCTCGCATGGCACGGAGCGCGACAGCGGCGCGCCGTTATCGTCCTCGAGCTCGACGGCGACGCGGTGTGGATCGCCGCACATCAGCGGATCCCAGGACACCACCACGCGCGCCTGCGGGTCGACGTCCGGTAGCGGCGTGTCGACGCAGCCGAAGACACACGTGCCCATGCACAGCCAGAACACCGCGGTCGCCAGCAGCGTGGAGCCGATCCACGTCACCAGTAATCGCACCGAATGAGCAAACTCGTAGAGCGTCATGCCCGCGGTCTTCGCAACCGGCGCGCCAGCGCGAACCGCTCGGAATCACTGGTGTGCGTCCGGCGTGGACGACCGAGCCCCGGACGCGGCGACCGGCGGCCGGACGCCCCGGTTCACGCGAGCTCGCGCGGATCGATGCGGTAGATCGCGTGTAGCTCGAAGAACAGCGCCGGATCGATCCGCATCAGGGTCATCGGCCGCTCGAAGAACAGCTCGCTCGCGACCGCGAACAGCTCCGGGCCGTCGACGTCGGCGACCACGAGCCCGCCATGGAGCGGCATGCCACGCAGCGACTGCCGCCAGTGGTCGCAACGCTCGTGTTGCGCGAGCAGCTGCTGCCCGAGCCCGTGATCGAGCGCGTGCGCGAGCTCGTGGATACCGACGTGAGCGCCATCGGGCCGCGCGTGGCCATCGAGCACGCTGCGCCACGCGAGCTGGACGATGCCGACCGGTCCGGTGTCGCGGGTCGCGTACGCGTAGTGGCCCTCGGCGATCCGACCGTCC
Source organism: Kofleriaceae bacterium (assembly GCA_036794935.1). Taxonomy (GTDB): domain Bacteria; phylum Myxococcota_A; class Polyangia; order Haliangiales; family Haliangiaceae; genus JABFXX01. Next base: position 8,795 of record DAIRFU010000263.1, read on the forward strand.
TCGTCGAGGTAGCGCGCCTCGCGCATCTCGATGCGCTCGACATGATCGAACAGCTTGACGTCGAGCCCGACGACGAGCAGCGCGGCGGTCGCTCCGACGTGAACGCGCACCCGGTCATCGACGACGAACCCGTCGAGGCCGACGAACTGCTTCGCCGCGAACGCCCGCACGTCGCCGGCGAGCTTGTCCTGCTGCCGCGCGTCGAGCTTGCGGAAGTACGGAAACTCACCAACGAGGATGCGTCGCCACGCATCGGGCACCATGCCCCTTCGTAGCACGCTCGCGCCTCGTCGACTCGCGCGTCACCGCGCGGGTGTCAGCCGGATCGCCTCGGCGAAAGTGCGCGCCAGCACCTCTACCGAATAAGAAATCAACACCAAAACACACACCCACTACTAAAAC
>DAIRFU010000264.1:0-9195 GCA_036794935.1 Kofleriaceae bacterium
CCGAAGCGCAGGCCGGCAAGCTGCGTGGTGGCGCTGCGGATGTCACCACGGACGCCGAGATCTCGATCCGGCTCGCGAGCGTGGGATCACTGCGCGGCACCGTGCACGGGCCGAGTGGACCGACCGATCTGTTCTCGGTACAGCTTGCTGGACCGACGTTCGCCGTTCGTTCCTTTACCGACGGCGCGTTTGTCTTCCCTCGTCTCGATCCGGGCGACTACACGATCGATGTCGAGTCGCTCCACGGAACGGGCAGCGCGAAGGTCCGGGTCTCGTCGGATGAAGCCGCGTCCGTCGACATCGCGTTGGTGGCGAATGGGACGGTCACCGGCCGGGTCGTGGACAAGGCCGGCAAGCCGATCGCAGGCATGGGCGTCGCGCTGATTCCCGATCAACCGCCGGGACAGCTGAACATTTCCTTGCACGGGCCACCTCGGAGCACCGGACCGGATGGACGCTTTCAGGTCGAAGGGCCACCAGGTGCGAGGACCCTCGTCATTCTCGGCCGGCCTCCGACCGCGAAACGAGGCCTGTCGGTGGCGGCCGGCAAGACGCTCGATGTTGGCGACGTGACGCTCGGCGGGACGGCGCTAGGGCCCGGAGTCCGCTCCGACCCTTGACGACGGAAGGCAGGGATAGACGCGCTCGGCCGGCGTCTCGAGCGCGGTCACGCCGGTACTGGTCAGGCGAGCGTGCTGGTCGCGAACGAAATCGGTGATGTCCTCGACGCGGCGAATCCATTGCCTTGCGTAGTGCGCGAGAACGCGTCCACGCAGTCCGAGCTGGACCGCCCGTCGCGTCACGGGATTTCCGCGTGGATCGTGATCGGGGTCCCACTGGAGACGCACGTCCGAATGGGCGAGGTCCGCCTGCCAGGCTGCGCGGTCGCTGTACCGATGATCCCAGTACGTCGACGGGACCGCGAGCGACAGGATCTGATCAAAGGCCTCGCGCGCAAGCCACACGGCGAGCACGATCTCCTGCCCTTCCTTCGTCGCCCAGCCGCAGCGATACATCATCCAGAGGAAGTTCGGCTTGATCCAGCTCATGCGGTTCAGCGAGAACTGGCCGCCGAAGTAGCCGTGCTCGGCGGCAAAGCGTCCGATCGACGGCCGATACGCCTGGTACACGACGACGGACTCGTCATCGAACTGAGCGAGCACGTGGCGGCCCGAAGCCGGCCAGCGCGCCGACTGCGCCTGGAAAGACTCGAGGCCCAGAGAAGTCATGTCCGATCAATTAGTGTAGAATGAACACGATGTCAACGGGCGAGCCCGATCTGGTCTACACGACGGCGGTCGGCTTCGGCCCGGCGCGATCGGTGATCGTGCGGACCAGCGCGAGCGCGAAGGCCCACGCGCCGGCGGCGGTGTTCGGGGCGAACGCACCGGTACTCATGAGGCCATAGACGTCGAGGAGGGTCGGTGCTCGCTCGACGGCGACGTCGCCACCCGCGTGGCCGAAATGGCGCGCGTGGTGAAGGAAGAGCGTGGCGCACAGCGCCGCCACGAACCGGCGCGCGTAGAGGAAGCCCTCGGGCAGCGCGGTAGGCGGTGCGGCGTCGTAGGCGGAGATCAGCGCGGACGCGGTCGGATCGTCCATGCGCAGGAACATCGCGACCGCGGCCAGATCGAAGTACGGATCGTTCGGCCCCGCCATGTCCCAGTCGAGCACGAGCATCCGCTCGCCATCGAACACCAGGTTCGATGGGTTCATGTCGTTGTGACTCGTGACCAGCGGGCGCTGGCGCGGCGGCGGCGTCTCCGCGAGCACCTGATCGATCGTGGCGCGGACGAAGCTCGGGACCGCGAAGGTCGCGAGGCCCGCCCGCATCGGCTCGATCAGCTCGCGCGGATCGCGCCACACCGCGTCCACGGGGAGCGGCAGCGCGTGGACCCGTCGGATCGTCTCGCCGAGCTCGCGGATCGCGGCGTCGCGGGTCTGCGGGTCGAAGAGGCGCGGCGCGAACCGGCGATTTACGACGTGCTCACTCACGACCGCGCGTCGCGTCTCGTCGTGGTGAATCACGCGCGGCGCGAGGCCGGCATCCCCGGCCCGCCGCTGGATCTCGAGGCCCTGGCGCCACGACTCGATCGGCTCGCGCTCGCCGGCGACCTTGAGCACGTACACGTGGCCCGCCGCCTCGACGCGGTACACGCCCGCGCCGGACATGCCACCGGCGATCCTCTTGATCGTCGTCGTCGGGCCGCGGAGATGGTCGGGCAGACACGCGTCGAGCGTCATGCGCGCATCATATCGTGCCCCGCGTTCGCGCCTCGCAGCGCGTGGGTAGTCGAGCAGCGGCCAGCCGGGGCAATTAGGCGGTTCGGCCATGCGGGACGTGCCGCACGGTGCTGTCCTCCTCGCGCAGCTTCGGCAGCGTCAGCAGCGCGAACAGCCCGCTGAGGCCGACCAGCGCGTAGATGACGCGGCTGACACCGCTCGTCTCTTCCGCGCTGCCGCCGCCAAAGATCGCGTCGACGAGGTTGAAGTTGAAAAAGCCGATCAGGCCCCAGTTGAGGGCGCCGATGATCGCGATGGTGATCAAGACCTTCGCAAGGATGTTCATGACGATCTCCTGGTGTTGCCAACCTGCAGCGAGCGTGCCGTCACGAGGCTGCGACGCCGTGCGATTGGCCAGCAGCGCGCATGTCGGGATCCACGGAGGAATGACCATGCGAGGAGCTGTGCTGTACGGAGCGCGAGATGTGCGCGCGGAGGAACTTCCGATGCCGACGATCCTCGAACCAACGGACGCGATCATCCGCCTCTCGGCGACGTGTGTTTGCGGATCGGACCTCTGGCCGTATCGGGGCATCGCGCAGATCGAGCGGCCGACGCCGTTTGGCCACGAGTACTGCGGCATCGTCGAGGAAGTCGGCGGCGATGTCCGTAACGTGAAGCGCGGACAGTTCGTGGTCGGTTCGTTCTTCGCATCCGACAACACGTGCCCGCACTGCAAGGCCGGCTACCAGACGTCCTGTGTGCACCGCCAGGCGGTCGGTGGCGCACAGGCCCAGTACCTGCGAGTTCCACTCGCGGACGGCACGCTGGTTCCGACACCAGAGATGCCCTCGCAGGATCTCGTCCGTGATCTTCTCGCTGCATCGGACGTGCTCGGCACCGGATGGTTCGCTGCGGACGCAGCCAACGTGAAACCGGGTGCGACGGTCGCCGTGGTCGGCGATGGGGCCGTCGGACTACTCGGCGTGCTCGCCGCAGTGCAGATGGGCGCCGAGCGGATCATCGCGATGAGCCGGCACGATGCACGCCAGAAGGTCGCGCGTGAATTCGGCGCCACCGACATCGTGCGCGAGCGCGGCGCCGAGGGCGTCGCGCGCATCAAGGAGATGACGAACGGAATCGGCGCGGACTCCGTGCTCGAGTGCGTGGGCACGAACGAGTCCATGCACCAGGCAATCGGGGCGTGCCGGCCGGGTGGCCACGTCAGCTACGTCGGTGTCCCGCACGGCGTCACGCTCGCTGGCACCGATCTGTTCTTCCGCCTTGTCCACCTCCACGGCGGGCCGGCGCCGGTCCGCCGGTACTTGCCGACGCTGATCGACCTGATCTTCAAGGGCACGATCGAGCCGGGCAAGGTGTTCGATACGACGCTGCCGCTCGACCGGGTTGCCGACGGCTATCGCGCGATGGACGAGCGCCGCGCGATCAAGGTGCTGTTGCAGCCGTAGCGCGCTCCACGGGGCCAACGCGCAGCAAGGAGCCTCGGAGGTTCGCCGCGCTTCAGATCTTGCTGCAGCGAATCTGCGTGTACCCGGACTGGAATCCGTTGCCGTACACCTTGGAGTTGTAGGTGCCGTGACCGGCGTAGTCCCGCTGCAACTCGAACGACATGAAGTAGCACTTGCCCGTGTCCTTCTTGAACGTGACCGTCGCGGAGATGGACTTGCCGACGATCCGCGCGCGGATCTGTTCGTCGTGGCGGATGCTCCAGTCCGTGTCGGAGATGTAGACCTTCTTGATCCACCTGGGATCGATGCCGGTTTCGCCGGCACTGTTCGTCAGCCACTCGCGGGCGCTCCTGACCAGTTGCGCGGACGCCAGCCCTCGTTTCGGCAGGGTCACCGCGGCGAGCTGGGCCTCGTCCCTTGTCGCCCGCTCCTTGTTGCGTGCGAACAACGCGTGCTCGGCTGCGGCGATGAAAGCCGCCCGGTCGCCCTCGAGGGCGATGGACCTGGCCGAGCCCGCATCCGTCGTCAGCTCGTCGAAGGAGATCGCCCCACGATCGACGATGGTCGCGTACGCCGCGAAGAGCTCGCCGCTGGTCCGGTCGGTGTCAACAGCGTCGGCCTTGAGCGGCATGCGCAGCACCTTCACGGTCTTCCCGACCTGGACGGCCCAGAAGGTCCTGTCGTCGTACTGGAACGCGATCGTCGCGCCCTTCTCCGGAGCGAACCACTCGTGGGTGATCTGGGTCAGCGCGCCCGCATCCTGCGCGTCGCGCATGCTCTCCAGCGGCGTGTACAAGGGGCGGACGAGCGCGAAGCAATGCAGCCTGACGCCCGGGCGCTTGGTGAACGGATCGGTACCGGACTCGACACTCCAGACGCCAAGGACCGTCTCGCCCGCGGAGTCCGGACACAGCGAAGGCCTCCCCTGGGCAAACGCCGCGCTGAAGCGCGCTTCCGCTTCGAGCGCGGGCACGAGCTTCGCGCTCACATCGGCTGCGGACAGCGGCTGCCGCATGCCGGAGCTCCCGGCCTCTTCGGCTGGCTGACGGGTGTCAGTGCTCGACCCGGCAGGTGACGGAGAGGTCGATACGGGGTGACCACCGAGGCCAAAGGACGCCATGGCCGAGCAACCCGCAGCCAGCTGGGCAGCGGCAACGAGCAGGATCAAAGTCGGTATCTGGACCGGACGCTGAGACATGAGGCCTCCATCGCTAATGAGTAATGCCCGAGCAATGCCGGACGCCGCGCGATGTAGCACCGCGTCGGAGCGCGCCCCCACAAATAGAATCAGCCTCGCCACTGTTGCTCCCGGGCGTCGAGGGTGTCGCCTCCAACGAGTCCGCCTATCTCGTCGCCGGCGAGTGTCCGAGCTCGATGGTCGCCACGATCGCGGGCGTGCTCGAGCACCTCGCGGCCGCGTTCCCCGATGGGATCGTACGCGTGCAGCGCCGCGTGGTCGCCGGCATCGGGACCTTGCAGGAGATGGCGCCCGGCACGTGGCAGCGCGTGCCGCAGGCGTCTAGCTTTCGGCTGCTCGAGGTATCGAGCGCGATCGGCGCGCCGAGCCCCGCCGCGACGCGACAGTGGACGGCGACCCGCCACGGGGTGCGCGCGCTGCTCGAGCGCGGTCTCATCGCCTGACGATAGCGACCCCGAAACGGCAAAGAGCCGGCACGGTGCCGGCTCCTTGGTTTGTTGTTCAGTAGTGGTTAGATGACCCGGACGTTCTCTGCGCGCGGGCCCTTCGGTCCGCGGCCCTCGTTGTAAGAGACCTTCTGGCCCTCACGCAGGTCCTCGAACCGGACGCCTTCGACGGCCGACATGTGGAAGAACAGATCCGTACCGGAGCTGTTCGAGATGAAACCAAAACCCTTATCGGTCAGCCTCTTGATCGTACCTTCAGACATCGTTCGCTCTCCTCGTAACATCGAGATGCGCACCTAGGGACCAAGACGGTCCGCTTCGTGCGGTGTGCATCAGGAGCAAGGTGTCCCCCGGATTCGGGCGAATGTCGACCCCTTTCATGCGCCATTGCTGAACTATGACGTGGCGCGGCGGCCTGGTGACGCCCCCTCCAGCCGTATGCTTACCCCCGATGCCGACACTGGAATTTCCATTACGCCACCTCGGCATGCTGCAGGACCTGGCAGCGCGTCTGCTCGATAGCCGCAAGGTCCGGAGCGAGGACGAGGCGCTCGCCCGTGATTTCCTGGCGGGCTTTTACGAGATCTGCATGCGCTCGGGCCTGGACGGGCTGCTCGTGGAGCTCGGGCAGGCGCACCCGCCGCTCGACCTGGAGGACAGCTCCGGCCTCTCCGACCATCCCCGGCTCGTGCCAGCGCTCGTCGCGCAGGTGCGCACCATGGATCTCGACGGCGGTGGCCCTCGTAACGCCAAGCCGCGCATGCTGGCGGATGGGCTCGTGGCCGCTCTCGGGCTGACGCTCTCCGAGGAAGCCCCTCGAGCGATCAGCCTCGATGATCGAGCTCGCGTCGAGGTCGTCGCGGCACTCGCCAGCGTGATCGACGTCGAGATCGCCCTGCCCCGGCTTCGCGACACGATCATCGCGAAGGGACGCGAGCTGTGCGAGGCGCGCTACCACCGGGCCTTCGACCTGATCGCCGCGCAGCTCGACGAGCGCGGCATGCGCCTGAACAAGACGCCGAAGGTGCCGATCGACGCGCTGCATGCCGTCCAGCGGGTGCTGTTCGACACGCGCAACGCCGTCGTCGGTCAGGCGGCCGGGGCGGCGATCGACCGCGCGAAGCCGGTGATCGAGCGTGCCGACGCCGACGCCGCCGCACGGATCGATCGTCCGATCACGCATCGCCTGACCCCGCGCGACGTCGCGATCCTGCGCGCCTGCGACACGCGACTCCCCAAGCTGCCGGCGGCCGTGGTCGCGTCGCTGCTCGACAGCTTGACCGAGCTCGTGCCGATCGAGTGGCGCGCGCCGGAGCGGCCGGTGCGTCCCTACGCGGCGAACCAGACGTTCGCGGTCGGCGACCTGATCGAGCATCCGAAGTTCGGCCGCGGCTCCGTGATCTCGTGTCTGGCTCAGCGCATCGAGGTCGAGTTTCCCGACGGCAAGCACACGCTGGTCCACGTGCGCCCCGCTCGATAGCGTCGCTCAGCAGCCGCTGCTCATCGTCGAGCCGTCGCTGCCGGTCACCTGGACGCAGTTGCCGCGCGTGAACACCGAGCCGTTGCTGCTCGTCGACGACGACGCGCCTCCGTTGCCGCCACCGCGCTGCTGCGAGAGCGCGAACAGGTTGCCCATCATCGCACCGCCCTCGGCCCCGAAGTTGCCCTGGCCGTCGACCCACCAGCGTCCCATCGGGACCTCGCCGACCAGCGCCTGCAGCTGGATCACATCCTGCGGGTGGAGCTCGCGACTGTTGATGAACACGCCGGTCAGCGTCCCGTTGCCGCCGCCCGACGCGTTCGCGGGCAGCTGGCCACCCAGCTGAAGCCCTGCCTGGATCGTGGCGATCATCGGGCCCCCCCAGTAGCCGGCGGCGCCGCTGATCGGATCGTACCAGTAGTCACCGTCGGGCAACCGGCTGCCCCACTGGCGCTCGAGCGCGTCGAGCGTCGCGAGATCGTTCTGGTTCGCGGGCACCCCATTGAAGGTCAGCCTGCGCGCGGTCGTCGCCGGGGCCTGGGCGCCCGTCGCCGCCGGCGCCATCGGCTGGCCAGCGCCCGACGGGTACGGCTGGTAGGGCTGCGCGGGCTGCGCGTAGTACGCGGGCTGCGGTTGCGGCTGGGCCTGCGCCACGCAGGCGGATACGAGGCACAGCAGAGCGAGTCGAACGAGCGACGACGTGGTCATCGCCCCAGTGTAGATCGGATCACGGCAGCGGACGGAGCGACATCATGCGCGCTTGCCGACGGCGACACCGGCCGGACGCAGCGTGTCCTCGCCGATGAGATAGCCCTCGCGCATCACGTCGATCACGCGACCGTCCTGCGCGGCATCGCTGACCGGGACCAACGCGAGCGCGTCGTGACGCTGCGGATCGAACCGCTCGCCGAGCGCCGGCGCGTGCGTGACGCCGAGCTGGCCGAACCGGGTGAGCAGGCTGCGCCGCACGAGCTCGAGCCCGGCGACGACGTCCGCCGACTCGACGTGGGTCTTCGCGGCCGCGATCGCACGATCGATATCGTCGAGGATGGGCAAGAAGCTCTCGAGGAGCTTGCGCGTGCGTTGCTCGAGATCCTTGGCGGCTGCGGCGGCGAGCCGCTTGCCCGCCGCCTCGATCTCGGCGTGCGCATGGTCCGCGCGCTCGTTGGCCCGCGCGAGCACCGCCTCCTGCTTCGCGAGCAGGCCGTTCAGCTCCTCGACCTCGGCCTCGAGGCTCGCGATGTACGCTTCGTCCTTCTCGCCGCCCGACGACTCACCGAGCAAGTCGTCGAGCTCCTTGGCAGCAGCCACGGCATCGAACTCGGGCGGATCGGGGTCGGGCACCATGGTCGCAGCGTAGCCGACGGTCCCGCCGCGAGCAGGCCCGTGCAACGAATCTTCCCATTCCGTGACCGCGCCGCGTTGAAGGGGCATGGCGTCCCTCCGTGCTCTGGCCGGTCTCGCACTCGTAACGCTCGCAGCCTGCGGTGGCCCCGGCGAGGACACGGCTCCCGATGCAACCGTCGACAGCGGCGCGCCGGCCGGCTGGACCTGCCCAGCGCGTGACTACGGTGACGGCGTGGTCTGTCACTGCGAGTGCGGCGTGCCGGATCCCGACTGCGAGGCCGGCGACCGTCTCGTCTCGGGATGCGTCAACAACGAGGTGTGCTCGCCGGCGGGGACGTGCACGAGCTGCGGCGACGGCCAGGTCGACGGTGACGAGGCGTGCGATATCGCGCTCGCCGCGACGGCCGAGTGCGCGCCCCTCGGGTTCGAGCCCGGTCAGGTGCCGTGCGATGCGAGCTGCCAGTGGGCATACGATCAGTGCACGCCACTCGCGACGTGCGGCAACGGCATGCTCGACACCACCGAGCTGTGCGATGGCGCCCAGATCGCGGCCGACCTCGACTGCTCCGATTACGGCCGCACCAGCGGGACGCTCGCGTGCGGGTCGGCCTGCCAGATCGATGCGAGCGGCTGCTACACGTGCGGCGATGGCACGCTGCAAGGGCCGGAGGGCTGCGACGATCACGATCTGACGAGCGGCGATGGCTGCTCGAGTGGGTGCGCGGTCGAGACCGGCTGGCAGTGTGCGGGCCAGCAGCCCTCGCAGTGCACGCCGGTCTGCGGCGACGGCATCCTCGTCGGCGGCGAGGCCTGTGACGACGGCAATCCGAACGCCAACGACGGCTGCAGCGCGAGCTGTCAGGTCGAGCAGGACTGCACGTGTAGCGGCACGCCGTCGACGTGCAGCTGCGCGACCGTCCAGCTGATCACGTCGACGACGCAGAGTATCGAGACCGGCTCGCTCGCGCTCGACGGCGCCGGCCAGCCGCACGCCACGTACTTCTACTCGGTCAACTTCACCGACCCGGTCAC
>DAIRFU010000265.1:0-9169 GCA_036794935.1 Kofleriaceae bacterium
CGCTCGGCGAACTCGGCGGCCATCCGAAGCGGGGTCTCGACAGTCGCGCCCTCGCACCGAGCGTCTCCCACGGACGAGCAGCGATCGACGCAGCTGCACGTCGCCGTCGCGCCGTCGCTCTCGCAGACGTTGTTGTTCGAGGCGCAGTCGGTGATCTGCCATTCTAGGCAGACCGAGGTCGCGACGGAGCACTCGCGTACACTGTTGCCCACGCACTCTGACGTGCCCTCCGTCGGGCACGTGTCCGTGCAGCACGTGGAGACGTCGTAGTCACAGTCGGTCGTGCAGGCCATGGCTCCGCCGCCGTAGCCGATGGAGCTGCAGGTGCCGCCACCGAGATCGGCGCCGTCGCAGGCCTCGCCCTCTTCGGCGATTCCGTTGCCACAGCTCGCGAGGGTGCACTCCGTCACGTCGAACGTGCAGTCCGCATTGCACCGCAGGGTGCCGCCGCGCTGGACAGCATCCATACAGGTGCCGCCGCCGAGATCGGGACCGTCACAGTCCTCGCCGGGGTTCGCGACGTTGTTGCCACACCCGCAGTCCTGGGGGCAGTCGGTCGCGGTCTCCGCGGGATCGCAGACGCGATCACCACATGCCACGTCGCGGCCACCGCCACCACACGCCGTGAAGAACAGCAAGAGCCCGCACGCCGCTGCGGCGAAGCCCCTCGCTATGTCGTTGCATCGGTGTTCGCTCCACATGAGAACCTCTTCGCTTACTGGATGGAGATGAGCTCTTTGGTATCGTCGTCGTAGGCCCACAGCACATTGGCGACGGGATCGAATCCGAGGCCGTAGTTGCTCGTGGCGCTCGTGCCTCCGAAGTCGACGAGGATGTCTTGCCAGAACGGCCCCGCTCCTGCCGGGCCGCAGACGTAGTGCACGACCTCATCGTCGCCCTTGACGTAGAGGGCATCCGCGGTGCCGTCACCGTTGAAGTCGTCCGCGTGCAGTGAATTCGCGGTCGTGCTGAGGTCGATGGCGTCCGTGATCAGCTCGGACTGGAATGTCGTGCGGTCCACGCGGACGAGACGATTGTTGCTGTCGTCACAGCTCAGGTAGAAGTAGTGATCGTCACCGGTGATGCCGTCGCACTCGTTCTCGCTGGTGAACATTCCCTCGAGGACCGCCGGCGCGGGTAGCGCGACCGCGCTGTCGCTCACCGACCAGATCTCGGTCGCGACACCCGTGCTGAACTCGCTCGTCACGAAGTACAGGCGCCCCTTGTAGTGGAACATCGCGTAGACGCTGTCACCCGGGCTCTGGGGGAATCGGCCGTAGCCGAGCGGGTTCCACGTCAGACCGCCGCTCGACGATAGACGCCACACGAACGGCGAGGACGAGCTCGTCGTCGTATCGACCGTGAAGATCTTGCTTCCCGCGATCGCCATGGAGTAGCCGAGCTGCGTACTCGAGATGCCGGCCAGGCCCGCGACATCCTCGAATGTGCCGCCGGCCTTCGGCACGCGATACAGGTCCGAGTACCCGCCCACGTAGACGTAGCCGTTCGGATCCGCATCCGCTGCCACGTAGTACTCGGTGAAGCTGCTGATGCCGGTCGCGAGGCGCGTCGCGGTGGTGCCGACCATGCCCGCTGTACCGGGCGCGCAGCTCGGCGTCAGGATCGCGAACGACCAGGTCGGCGGCGCGATCGCAGCGCCACAGAACTCGTCGACGAGCCCGGACCAGGACACCGTGATGGTCTCGCCGGGAAGGAACGGCGCCGAGGGATCGATCTCGATCGTGCGCCCGTCATTGGTGATCGTCACCTCCGTGGGCGCCGTGGACAGGTCGAAGCTGAAGCTGGTCCCGAGACTGCCCGTCAGCGTGATGACACCGACGGTTGGGTTCACCGGATGCTGAAGGTCGAATGACAGGGCCGTCGAAGCCGTCCCCAGCACCGCACCGTTCGCCGGCGACAGGTTGCTCGCGTTGTTCGTAAAGCTCGCACAGGCCGTCGAGCTGACGTCGAGGACGAGCGGGCTGGCGAGCGTGGCAGTGCCGCTCGTCGTGTCGACGAGGTAGAAGTAGTACGTGGTGCCCTGCGTGACGGCGAACGTGTCGCCCATCGACGTCGCGCTGTAGAAGTCATACCCGACGCAGGAGACCTGGTCCTCGGGAGTGAGCGTCCCGCAGGCCGCTTGCGAGACCAGGAGAATCTGACGCGTGCTCTTCAGCTTGGGCATCGAGTACGTCACGATCCCGTCGAACGCCGCCGTATATGCGAGCACGAGGTCCGGTCCGGTCAGCGAGTAGCTGGACGTGGAGAAGCACGAGGGCTTGGTCGTCAGATAGTCGGCGTTGGTCGCGTTCCAGGCGATCACGTTCTGGCCATCGGTGATCGGGTACGGATCGCCGCAGTCCTCGCCGCTGGCGGCCGACACACAGGTCGAGCCTTGCGGCCCGATCGCGCAGGCCTGACCGTTGGCGGTGCAGTCGGCGTCGGTCACCAGCGCCAGGCACCCATCCGCCTCCAGCATGCAGGTCTCGGCGGCACCGTCCGTCGAACACGTGCCATAGCCCTCGTACGGGCACCGATCGATACACTTGCAGGTCGCCGTGCCGCTGCTGTCATCACAGACGTCATCGTTGGCCGCGCAGTCGGTGATCTCGGCGGCGAGACAGCCGTTCGCCTGCATCACGCAGGACTCGACGGTGTCTTCCGCACACACGCTCGTGTTGACGGCGTCGCAGAAGTCGTTGCAGCACGTGGTGACATCGAAGTGACAGGTCGCGTTGCAGGCCACCGCGCCGGCGGAGAAGCCGGCCGAGGCGCAGGTCGCGCCGCCGACGTCGCTGCCATCGCAGTCCTCGCCGGGCTCGATGATCCCGTTGCCGCACATGTACTCGTCACACGCGGTCACGTCGAACGTGCAATCGGCATTGCACCCGAGCGTGCCGCCGCGCTGGACGGCCGACTCGCAGGTCGCGTCACCGTAGTCCACGCCGTCGCAGTCCTCGCCGGGATTCGCGATCCCGTTGCCGCAGCCGCAATCCTCGGCGCAGCTCGAGGCGGTCTCGCCGAGCTCGCATACCAGATCGCCGCAGACCGCGCGGCGGGGTGAATTGTCTCCGCAGCCGACGAGCAGCATGGCGAGCATGCCCCCGACCACGGTACTGACGATGTACTTCATTGGAAAGGCTCCTGGGATCACTGGATCGGTCCCTGCTCCGCCCACCGCCGGTACGACACGACGATCTCGGAGGGCATCGCCGGCGTGAACAGCTGCTTGAAGAAGCTGATCGCGTTCGTCGAGCCGCGATAGTCAAAACCGTCCTGCTTCGATCGGCTCAGCGGGATCGTGTCCTTCGAGACCGATACGCTCGCCGAGATCGGGACCTTGGACAGCGTGAGCGGTGACGACCCGCTGATGATGTCCTCGATCAGCGCATCGATCGTCGCGCTGAGGTCTGCCTGGCAGATGTCGCCCGTCAGGCCGCCGGTGGCGTTGACCAGCTCGTAGTACCCGTACGTATGCTCGGTGGAGCAGGCGGGGCCGAACGGCAGCGGCTCGCCGATCAGGTGAACGATGGTGTCTTCAGCCTGGAGCTGCGCGATGTACGGCGCCACCAGCGCGTCGATCTGCGTCTGCTGGGCCGGGCTCGGCTCGTTATTGCCCTCGCCCATGATGTCCGCATCCTTGATCTCCTGGGCCTTCTCGTCAGTGACGACGATGATCACGAGCTTGGCATCCTCGCGGATCCTCTGCGGGTCCGCGTTGTTGCGAGGCAGGTGGCGCTCGAGTGCGTGCTTGATCTGAGTGAGCCCGTGCTCGAGGCCGCCATCGCCGGAGCTGGGCCCCGATGGATCCTCGATGTTGGCCTCGAACTCCATCTGTTCGGACGGCAGCAGCCAGCGGTCCCCCGTGCCGCCGCTCTGACGGCTGGCGAAGATTCCGTCGCTCGCGTCGTCCATGTCGGTGACCGCGACGCGAAAATCGAGGCCTGCCGCGAGCGCCTTGTTGAAGAACAGCGTCGCGTCCGCCTTGATGTTATCGCGCACGCCGCTCGTCGAGCCGGACTCGTCGACGATGAAGATGATGTCGGCCTTCGCCTGGCGCGAGATCTTGAACTGCTCGCACTCGATCTCCTCGCCGTTGCCGGAGACCGCGATCCCGGTGCCGTTGCTCATGTCGTTGAGGTGGAAGACGGTCGTCCGCGTCGGGTCTTCGGCGCTGACCGTGCGGGCAACGCCACCGACGAACAGGGTTTGCACCTGCATCGCGCGCCGGATGGCCTGCACCTCGATGATGAAGTGAGTGTCCGCCGTGCCGACCCAGCCGGGATCGGGGAACGTCACATCGGCCTGGGGCCGCCCGAGCGCCGCCGCGGTCACGATCTCGCGTACCTTGGTGACATCGAGCTGCTGCGCCGTCGTGATCTCGAGCGTGGCGCTGAGCACCGTATCGAAGCCGTCGAGCGAGGTCGTGTGATTACCGGAGGTGCGCACGGTGACGGCGCTGACATACGGCGCGTTCTCCAGGTTGAGGATGAGCGTGCCGATCTCGCTGACCGCCGAGTTCCCGTTCGCCGAGCGGCTCGCCAGAAAGCCCGCGACCTGCGCGTTGGGCTCGATCATGTCGAACATGTAGGCGCCATCGAGGACGCTCGGGCTCGTGATCGCGGGCACGCCTTCGACGGCCTTGACGTCGAGCGCGAGCTTCCAGTTGCTCATCGGATACGCCGTTGTCAGCGCGTCGACGTACTTGATCGGTTTGAGCCCAAACGGATTGGTCGGTGATGTCGGGTTGCAGATCGACGTCGCTTCCAGCCCATCCTTGATCCCGTCACCGTCCGTATCCTGGCTATGCGGATCGGTCTCGCCGTCCGCGCACTCGACATCGACACAGGTGCCGAGCCCCACGCCATCGGTGGGCTGCGAGCAGTACGACGTAGCGGGACACTGCGCCGCCGACGTGCACTGCAGCGCGCAGGTTCCGATCTTGCCGTCGCCGTTGCGATCCTCGAACTGATCGCTGACACCGTCGTTATCGGAGTCGTCATCCTGAAAGTCGGGCGTCCCATCCCCGTCGGCATCGCGAGGGTCGCCGCAACTCGCGCCGGCTTCGGCCTGGTCGAGCAGACCGTCACCGTCGGCGTCATCGTCGAGGTAGTCGGCTCCGCTGTCACCGTCGTGATCGGGTGCCGGCGTCTGCTCGCAGCCCTCGACGCCGTTCGCGATGCAGTCGCCGTCGCTGTCGGCAGCGGGATCGCATGCGCTGTCCGCATCGCCACTCGGCATGGCGTCTGGATTCGGTGTGTCTCGCGACGATCCTCCGCAACTCGCTGCGAGTGCGAGCACAAAGATCACGAACATGTTCGTCGCCGCGCCCCGGGAGAGATAACAACGCATAACGGGCTCCGCTTGGCAGGTGAGGTCGCGACGCTACATATTTCTTGTCGAGAAATCTATTCAGACCGAGATCGCCTTTACATTTTTTTCGCGACGCGATCCGTCGCGCGCGAGCGCACACCACCGAGCGTAAACGCACGTGAATCAGATCACGCAGTGGGGCTGCGGCCCCACCGTGTACACAGATGTCCGCATTCCGGACGACCGCGATGCGTGCACTCCGCACCGATGACAGTTTGAACAGCAACATGTTATAGGTGCGCCGTGCTGTCCTCGCGCGTCTCGCAGCTCGCGGTCGCAACTCTCGTGGCGGTCGCAGCCGCGTGCACCGTTGGTTGCAGCCCCTACGATCCCGACCTCGGAGCACAACCGTTCTTGTGCGGCAGTGACGAACCGAGCTGCCCCGATGGCTACGTCTGTGTCGAACGGGTCGGCAGCGACCGCGTCTGCCGGCGCAGCGAAGACCTCGCCGATGCCGGCGGCGATGGCAACCAGCAGTGCAGCGGCGACTCCACGCTCGAGCCCAACGAGACGATCGAGACCGCGACGATGGTGGCGGCCGGCGAGACCCAGATGGTCACGGCCGTCATCTGCCCGGAGGACGATCAGGATCTCTACCGGCTCGACGTCGACGTCACCGGCAAGAATGTACGGGTAGAGGTGAGCTACGACTCGACGCAGGGGCAGCTCGCCGTGGATCTCCTGAACTCCACCGGCACGTTGATCCGCGCTGGCACGATCGTGAACAACAACCCCGACACGCTGCGCGCGGACTTCACGAACCTGGCGCAGGGCTACTACTACGGCCGCGTCAAGGGCGCCGGATTCCGCAACAACTACGACGTCACGTTCATCGTCACGGCAGGCACGCTGCCTCCCTGACCCGACCGCTCGCGATCAGCTCTTGCTGGTGAGCTCGCGCACGAGCACCGCGAGCGTCGCGCGCGCCCGCGGCAGCTCGTCCCCGTGTAGCGTGATCCCGCCGACGACGGCGTGACCGCCACCGCCATGACGCGCGCATAGCTCGCCGATGTCGTGGCGGCGCGGCTTGTCGGTCCACGGGTTCACGCCGACGGTGATCTTGATGCTGGTCTCGGTGCGCGTACCCGCGACGACATACAGACACTCCGGGAACAGGAGATAGCCGAGAAACCCGGGACTGCGCGCACCGACGTCGTCGAAGCGATCGAAGACGACGACATCGTCGTGCCAGACGCCGAGCTTCTTGACGGCCTCGAGCTCGTGAGCGCGTTCGGCCTCGACCGCGGCGAGCTGGGGAGCGAGCTCCTCGCGTTGCGCGACCTCGTCGAGCGAGCCGCGCGACAGCCAGTCGACGTAGCGCGCGGTGTCGAGCGGTGAGCGGCCGTGCGCGAGCCAGGCGGCGAGCCGCTGCGCGGGTTCGGCGAGCGCGACGGCCTCGGCCGCACTGGCGAACTTCGCGGCATCGATCTTGTCGGCCCACCTGACCGCGTCGATCAGGTGGGCCGGTGGCTTCCAGCCCCACGAGCGCTCGAGGGCGCGCGTCATCAGGCCGGCGCACGAGGCGGCCTCCGGATCGAAGACCCAGGTCGGCAGGTGCTCGCGCTCGTAGACGTCGCGCAGCGAGGCGGGCTGGAACGCGGTCGGGTGGTGATCGAACCACCAGCGCATCCGCTTGTCGGCGCAGAACCGGAAGTCGACGCAGGCGTGATCGTCGGCGTCGAGCGCGACGCCTTCGAACGGATTGCCGTCGCGGTGGACCATGCCGATCGGACGGATCTCGACGTCCTTCGCGATCGCATCGCGATAGAACGCCGAGAACAACGCCGCGGAAGTCGTGCCGTCGAAACAGGCGTCGTGGAAGAAGATCTTGAGGATCCGTGCCACTTGGCGACGATGATCATACCCCGGCGGCAAGATCCGCGTAGGGCCCTGGGTGTCGGAGCGGGTGTTACCTTTGTGGCCTGCCTCGCAATTGTTCCTACGATGCGCACCATCCTCCACGTCGACCTGGATGCGTTCTACGCGGCCGTCGAGCAACGCGACGACCCCAGATTGCGCGGCAAGCCGGTGCTCGTCGGGGGATCGACGAGGCGGGGCGTGGTCGCGGCGTGCTCCTACGAGGCGCGCACGTTCGGGATCCAGTCGGCAATGCCGATGGCCGAGGCAATGCGGCGCTGCCCGCACGCGATCGTCGTCAGGCACCACATGGACCGCTACGCGGAGGCCTCGCGCCAGTTCTTCGCGATCCTCGGCGACTACTCCCCGGATGTCGAGGGTCTGTCGCTCGACGAGGCATTCCTCGACGTCACCGGCAGCGAGCGACTGCTCGGCGACGGCCGCACGATCGGCCAGGCGATCAAGCAGCGCGTGCGCGCGGAGCTGGCGCTCGTCGCCTCGGTCGGCGTCGCCCCGATCAAGCTGGCTGCGAAGATCGCGTCGGATATCGACAAGCCGGACGGCCTGCGCGTCGTCACCGCGGACGGGCTGCTCGGGTTCTTGCACGCGCTGCCGATGACGCGGCTGTGGGGTGTCGGCGGTGCGACGCGCGAGATCCTCGCGAGCATGGGACTGTCGACGATCGGCGACGTCGCGCGCTATCCCGAGGCTGCACTCGTCGCGCGGCTCGGCGCGGTGACCGGCAGACACCTGGCGGCCCTCGCGCGCGGCGAGGATGCGCGGCCCGTGATCTCCGAGCACGAGCCGGTCACCGTCGGACACCAGGAGACATTCGACGAGGACATCGCGGACAAGGGCGAGCTCGGCGTGATCCTGCTCGATCAGGCGGACCGGGTGGCGGCGCGGCTGCGTGACGATCAGCTGCGCGCCCGCGCCGTCGTGCTGATCGTCAAGTACGACGACTTCCGCCAGATCACGCGGCGCACGACGCTCGACTCGGCGACCAGCGACGGCGGCGTGCTCGCGCGCACCGCGATCGAGCTGCTCGCGAAGGTGTCGATCGAGGATCGCAAGGGCGCCCGCGTGCGGCTGTGCGGGATCTCGGCGCAGAGCCTCGAGCCGCGGGATGCGCCGCGCCAGCTCGGGTTCGACGAGGCTACCCGCGAGAAGGGCGAGCGGCTCGGCGATACGCTCGACAAGGTGACGGCGAAGTTCGGCAAGACCGCGATCAAGCGGGCAGTCCTCGTCCCGCGCAAGGACGAGGACTGATTTGGGGTTCCCAAAGCCCGGACCTGGCGTGTCATAGGGGCACGACCATGTGGAAAGCCTTGCTTTGCCTGGCGTGCCTGGCCGGCACCGCGGCCGCGGATGACGCCGTCGCGACCTACGCGATCGTCGTCGGCTCCAATGCCGGCGGCCCGGGCCAGAACGCCCTGCGCTACGCGGAGGACGACGCGCGCCGCGTCGGTACGCTGCTCGTCGAGCTCGGCGGGTATCCGGCGGAGCAGGTCGACGTCATCGTCCACCCGACGCCCGACGACCTGCGCTCTCATCTCAACACGCTGGCCGGCAAGCTCGAGGCCGATCTGGCCGCCGGCCGGCAGAGCCGCGTCTTCTTCTATTACAGCGGCCACGCGCGGGCGACGGCGCTCGACCTCGGCGCCGACGAGATCTTGCTCGCCGAGCTGCGCCAGCGCCTGTTCCAGCTGCCGGCGACGCTCACCGTCGTCGTCCTCGATGCCTGCCAGAGCGGCGCGTTCTCGCGGGTCAAGGGCGCGCAGCCGGCGGCAGACTTCTCGTTCAACTCGCGCCAGCAGCTCGACGCGACCGGCGTCGCCGTGCTCGCGTCGTCGTCGGGGAGCGAGCTGTCGCAGGAGAGCGAGCAGCTGAAGTCGTCGTACTTCACGCACCACCTGCTCGTCGGTCTGCGCGGCGCCGG
>DAIRFU010000266.1:0-9132 GCA_036794935.1 Kofleriaceae bacterium
CGATCGTCACCGTGGTGCTCGCGGGCGTGGCGGTCGTCGTGATGGCGGGAATCCAGTCCTCGCGGATCGGCAACGCGAGCCGCGTCGCTCACCACCAGCTCGTCGTCCAGGCCTATCAGCTGCGTCAGCTATTGCCGGCGCGCTGAGGCAGCGTGAAGAAGAAGCGCGCGCCCGCGCCAGGCTGGCTGTCGGCCCACACGTGGCCGCCGTGACTCTCGACGATGCCGCGCACGATGTAGAGACCGAGCCCGGATCCGTTCGCGACGTGAGCGGGTCCCGACCAGTAGGGCTCGAACAGGTGGGGCAGGGCCTCGGCTGCGATGCCGGGGCCGGTGTCCTCGACGCAGAACTCGACCACGTCGTCGCGATGCTCGGCGCCGATCGTGATCCGGTCACCTGTGCGGCAGAACTTGAGCGAGTTGCCGATCAGGTTGCCGAACACCTGCAGGATCCGCCCGCGATCGCACTCGATCTCGGTGCTGGGGACGCTCGGCTGCGGACCCAGCGTGACGCCCTTCTGGGTCGCGAGCGACTCGTGAAGATCGAGCGCCTCGCGCACGAGGCTGTCGGCCGTCTCGCGGTGCAGCTCGAGCTGAACGCGGCCCGCCCGGATCAGCGCGGTGTCGAGCAGGTCATCGATCAGCGTCTCCATGCGCGCACATGATCGCGTGATCACCTCGAGGTGGCGGCGCGCGCGGGCGTCGTCCGCGACCTCACCGACGAGCAGGGTCGCACCGAGCTGCACGGCCGAGAGCGGGCCGCGGAGGTCGTGCGACACGACGGCCATCATCTCGTCGCGGATCCGCACCGAGACCCGCAGCGCCTCTTCCATCCGCTTGCGCTCCGTGATCTCGGTCGCGATGGCGCCGAGGAGCGGCGGGTCGCCGGGGATCGGGAACTTGATCGTGAGGAACGTGCGTGGGCCGTCGGGCGAGGGCGCGGTCTCCTCGGCCTGGATCGCGCGGTTGTCGCGGAGGACCGCGGCATCGTTCTCCTGGTGCTCCTTCGCGACCTCGAACGGCAGCACCTCGTCGGAGCGCTTGCCGATCAGATCGTCGCGCGCATGTCCGAGCGCATCGCCGAGCCGCTCGTTCGCGAGGACGATCCGGCCGGTCGGGTCCTTGATCCAGATGGCCAGCGGGGAATGCTCGACGATCGACTGTAGCCGGGTCTGCTCGACGCGCAGGGCCTCCTCCACCTGCCGCGTGCTACTGACGTCGAGCACGATCGCGCCGACGCCCAGGATGCGCCCGGACGGCGAGCGCACCGGGAAGTAGCTCGCGAGCAGCCAGTGCCGGTCGTCCGGCGTCGGTCCCGCCATCTCGCTCTCGACGTTGAGCGCGGACTCGCCGGTCTCGAGCACGCGACGGAGCTGGCGGTCCAGTGGCTCCGCGTACGCGGGCACCATCTCGGCGACGGTACGGCCGATGTGCTCGGCCGCCGGCCGCCCGTCGAGCCGAGCGAGTGCCTCGTTGATCTGCAGGAAGCGGAGCTCGCGATCGACGAATGCGATGCCGACCGGCGAGGCCGCGAGCAGTGACTCGAGCTTGGCGAGTGCGCGCTCGCGCAAGGCGGCGAGCTGCTTGTAGCGGTCCTCGGATCGCGCGAGCTGCCCGCGCAGCACCTGATGCACGATGCCAGCCGTCGCGCGCGCGACGAGCGAGTCGAAGAACTGCCGGTCGTCCTGCGAGAACTCGAACGCCGAGGTCGAGCCCATGTGCGCGACTCCGATCACGACGCCGTCGTGAACGAGCGGAACACCATACAGCGCGCGAATGCCGCGCCTGCGAATCGCGTCGCTGACGACGATCGGGTCCGTGTATGCCGAGCGCAGCGCCATCGGCCTCTGCTCCGCGGCGATCATGCCGGCGAAGCCCTCGCCGATCCGCAGCGAGAAGGGAGGGCTGATGTCCTCGTCCAGACCGACCGCGGCGCGGGTATGCAGCAGGTCACCCTCGACGAGCAGGATCGTCGCCATATCGACGGCGGCCGCCGTCTCCTTGAACACCGAGAGCAGCCGCTGGAGCAGCTCCTCGACACTGCGCGAGGTCAGCGTCGCGGTCGAGATCCGGTCGATCCCCGCGAGCGTGCGCTCGCGTGCCTCCGAATAGCGGGTGACGGAGGCCTCGATCGCGCGATCGATCGCCAGATCGAGCGCCCGCATCCCGATCAAGTTGCCCCCACCGTGCTCGCGCTCCCAGACGACGAGGAGGCAGTGGCGGAGCAACGACAGCTCCCTGACCACCGCCGAGACATCGAAACCCTCGTTGATCCGGTCCAGGGCGTGGTTGCGTGCGGTCACCAGGGTTCGTGGCTGTGGAGACGCCTTCGCGATCTCCTCGGCCACGTCGCCAATCTGATCGAGCAGCTCGGGGATGTGATCGACGAGGACGACCGGAGAGAGGTCCTGAGCGACCGGGATCTCTCGTGCGAGCAGTCGCCAGGCTGCGAGGATCTCGGTGCGAAACCTTCGCACGAACGACCGCACGAGCAATGGCTGAGTCGGTTCCTCGCTCGCACGCGTCGGCGCCACGCACCGGCAAAGTTGCAGGCGGCGCGCCACCTTTCCGTAGAATGTTCGGCAGCTCGGCGCGCAGCGTGCGCGCGTCGTGCGCGCGGCGGTGGGCGCGTGTGCCTCGCCGTCGGAACGTCGGCGCAGGTGCCTGTGGGCCTCACGCGTGCCCGTCAGTACAGCAATTTACAGCGCCGACGAGCGGACTGCGGCGTGCATCAGATTGGCGTGAGGAATGGCACCGAGTTCAATGGCTGCAGCGACCAAGAAACACCCATGGGTCCTGATCGTGGACGACGATGCGGATGTGCAGGAGCTGCTCGCCGAGCTCCTGACCGGTGAGGGCTACCGTGTCACGGTCGCGTCCAACGGCCTCGAAGCGATCGACATGCTCGAGCAGGCCGAGGACCGGCCCTGCGCTGTCATCGTCGACCTGCTGATGCCCGGCGTGGTCGGTCAGGAGCTGATCGAGTACGTGCGGGGCGATAGCCGGCTCGCCGAGATCCCGCTCGCGATCGTGTCCGGCTCGCCGCAGCTCGCGCCCGCCGGAGTGCCGGTCTTCAAGAAGCCGGTTCCGGCGCGTGATCTGCTCGCGTTCATCCACGGCCGCTGTTGCTGAGCCCGTTCATGGAGGCAGCGCGCCGGTTCTGGCCGATGTAGCGCCGCGTGTGCAGCGCGGCTCGGCTACCCGAGTGGCGAGTTTCGAGGCCAGTCTCGCGTCGCGGCGGTAACGGCGTTCGCCGTACAATGGCGCGATGGAGCTTGGCAGGGTGCTCCGAGGGAGCCGTGCATTCGCGCTGGGCCTCCTCGTGTTGTGCGCGCGCGCGGACGCGACGGTCACCCAGGTCGACGGCACGATCGTGCCGGTCACGAATGCCATGCAGGAGGCACTCGATACCTACGAGCTGCCGACGGGCAGCATCGATGCGGTCCGCGACGCTGCCGAGGTCCCGCAGATCTTCCTGCCGCGGCTGTCGTCGCCCGTCGTGTTCCTCGATGTCCGCGAGGGCGCCGGCTTCGAGAACAGCTTCGGCTGGTACAACGTCGGCGACAACGTCTCGACGGCGGCGGGGCGCGACGCGAACCTGCACCCGGTGATGGGCTGCGGGATCCCGATGGTGAGCGGTCCGGGCGATACCACGCACCACAGCGGAAATCCGGCGTCGTACCTGCAGAGCGCCGAGGAGCCGGACACGATCAGTGTCGACTTCAGCGCCGAGCTCACCGCGGGCCGCTACAAGGGCGGCTTCATCGGCTTCTACCTGATCACGCCCGAGGATCCGGCGAGTGCCGGCAACCGGTTGTCGGGGCGCATCAACTGCGGTGACTTCAAGCAAGATCCCGGGAACAACAAGTCGCTGTTCGGACGCATCTACTTCACGCAGAAGGACCTCAACAACGACGGCGACTTCGTTCATCACCTGGTCTATCCGTCGCCGATCACGCCCGACCGCTACTACTTCGGCTTCGAGGATCTGTTCCGCGGCGGCGACAACGACTTCGAGGACATGGCGATGCGCATCGACGGTCTGACGCCGCCGTGTATCCCACAGACCGAGGTCTGCGACGGTATCGACAACGACTGCGACGGCTTCATCGACGGCAACGACCCCGACCTCGCCGGCACCGGTGGCGCGTGCACCTGCGACGGCGTGTCGATGACGTGCGACAACGGCCCGCGTTTCGGCGAGTGCCAGACCGGCGTGGTCACGTGCTCGGCCGGCGCGCTCGTGTGTCACGGCACCGGCACGCCGAGCAGTGAGGTCTGCGACAGCAACGATAACAACTGCAACAACCAGGTCGACGAGAACATCCCGCCCGGTGGGGCGTGCGACGGCCCCGATGCCGACCTGTGTCCCGAGGGGTTCCTCGTCTGCCAGAACGGCGGTATCGCGTGCAGCGACAACACCGGGCCGAACGTCGAGGTCTGCAACGGTGATGACGACGACTGCGACGGCGCGGTCGACGAGGGCGATCCGGGCGGTGGCGGGAGCTGCGGCAGCACGATCGGCGTGTGCTCGCCGGGCACGCAGGCATGCCAGGGCGGCATGCTCGTCTGCGTCGGCGGCAACGGCGGTGGCGCCGAGCTGTGCAACGGCCTCGACGATGACTGCAACGGCGTCACCGATGACATGCCGACCGACGTCGGTCAGCAGTGCGGCTCGACCGAGGTCGGCGAGTGCTCGTTCGGCCAGACGATCTGCGTCGGCGGCAGCCTGCAGTGCGCCGGCGAGGTCGGCCCGGTCTCCGAGACCTGCAACAACCTCGATGACAACTGCAACGGCACCACCGATGACAACCCGGTCGACGCCGGCCAACCCTGCGGCAGCTCGATCGGCGTCTGTACGCCGGGCACGTACGTGTGCACGAACGGCTCGCTCGCATGCACCGGTGGCACGGGACCGACGCTCGAGGAGTGCAACGGCGACGACGACGACTGCGACGGCACGATCGACGAGGCGGTGCCCGGTGAGGGGCTGCCGTGCGGCGGCATGGGCACGTGTCAGACCGGGCAGACCAAGTGCATCGCCGGCTCGATGCAGTGCGTGGGCGGCGCGACGACCGGCACGGAGGTCTGCAACGCGACCGATGACGACTGCGACGGCATGATCGACGAGGGACCGCTGTGCAACGGCGGGGTCTGCGACGACGGCACGTGCGCGCTGCCGTGCGTGATGGGCGAGTTCCCGTGTCCGCTCGGCAAGAAGTGCGACGAGAACAGCTTCTGCGTCGAGGATCCCTGCTACGGCGTGTCGTGCCCGATCGACACGGCGGGCAACGTGCAGTCGTGCGTCGAGGGCGTCTGCGAGCCGACCTGCAACACGACGACCTGCCCGGCCGGTCTCGTGTGCCGCGGCAGCGATGCCGCGTGCGTGCCCGACCGCTGCGAGTACCTGCCGAAGTGCGCCGACAACGAGGTCTGCATCGACGGCTCCTGCGAGGTCAACCCGTGCAGCGGCGTGACGTGCACGGCCGACCAGTTCTGTCGCGCCGGCACCTGCGTCGCGAGCTGCGAGGGTGTGAAGTGCCCGATCGAGGAGGTGTGTCGCGACGGCGCATGCGTGCCGACCGGCTGCGCGAGCACCTGCGATCCGCAGGTTTGCAACCCCGAGACCGGGCTCTGCCAGGACAGCGCGTGCGATGTGGTCCACTGCCCCAACACCGAGGTCTGCGAACCGTTGAGTGGCGACTGCGTCCCGGATCCGTGCCAGGGCGTCACCTGCCCGGCGGACCAGCAGTGCCACATGGGCCAGTGCGGCACCCCGCGCTCGCAGGGGCTGCACGTGACCGTCGGTGGCGGTGGCTGCGATGCCGGGACGGGAGACGGCTCGGTTCTGATCGCGCTCGCGCTCGTCGGCCTGGTGTGGCGCCGCCGCAGGCATCGCGCGGCCCTCGCGTGCGCGATCGTCGCGTGCGCGCTCGCAGCGGGCTGTCGCGTCAACGATTACTGCATCGCGTGCGAGACCGATGACGCGGGCGGCATCGGCTCGGGCGACGACGACGCGGGCAGCGGCAGCGGCTCCGGCATGACATGCGATCCGATGCAGGTCCACAGCGAGACCTGCAACCACGCCGATGATGACTGCGACGGCAACATCGACGAGACCTTCGATCTGCAGACGGACCACGACAACTGCGGGGCGTGCGGCAACGCCTGCGAGAAGGCCGGCGCGCAGACCACGTGTGGCGCCGGTGCCTGCACGATCACCGGGTGTTTTCCCAGCTTCTTCGACGTCAACGGCGACACCGCCGGACCGTACGACCTATCCGACGGCTGCGAGTACCAGTGCTTCCAGAGCAACGGTGGTGTCGAGGCGTGCGACGGGATCGATAACGATTGCGATGGCAGCATGGACGAAGGCTTCGATGTCACCGACGACATCAACAACTGCGGTGCGTGCAACCACGTCTGTCAGTTCTTCAAGGCGGCTCCGCACTGCAACAGCACGACGTGCGAGTTCGATCCGGCGACGGACTGCGAGTCCGGCTACCACGACATCGATGGCCAGCAGGCGAACGGCTGCGAGTACCAGTGCACGCCGACGAACGGCGGCGTCGAGGCCTGCGATCTCACCGATAACGACTGCAACGGGACCGTCGACGAGACGTTCGCGCTGTTGACCGATGTCGCGAACTGCGGTCGCTGCGGGCTGGCCTGCGAGTTCCCGCACGCGACGCCGGTCTGCATGCTCGGCATGTGCGGCTTCGACCCGCCCACCGGGTGCGATGCGGGCTTCGTCGACGCCGACGGCAAGCAGCTGAACGGCTGCGAGTACATGTGCAGCCCCTCGAACGGCGGCGTCGAGATCTGCGACGGCATCGACAACGACTGCGACGGCGTCGCCGACGACGGTCCGACCGATGCGGGTGCGCCGTGTGCGTCGACGTCGCCGCCGCAAGGTGCATGCGTCGCCGACGGCCTGCTGACGTGCTCGGCCGGTGTGCTGGTGTGTAGCGGCGAGACCGAGCCGACGCTCGAGATCTGCAACAGCAGCGACGACGACTGCAACGGCCCGATCGACGATGGCGTCACGCAGGGCTGCTACACGGGGCCGACCGGCACGGAGGGCGTCGGCGCCTGCCACGCGGGCAGCTCGGCCTGCACCGCCGGCGTGTTCGGGGCCTGCGCGGGCGAGGTCACGCCGGGCGCGGAGCAGTGCAACAACATCGACGACGACGGCAACGGCATGATCGACGATGGCCCGGGCAACACCCCGATCACGACGACCTGCTACAGCGGGCTACCGGCTGCGACCGCGGGCGTCGGCACCTGCACGGCGGGCACGGCGACGTGCGCGTTCGGTGCGTTCGGTGCATGCGTCGGCGAGATCGATCCGGCCGCCGACATCTGCGGCGACGCGCTCGACACCGACTGCGACGGGCTCGGCGACACCGCCGAGGGGTGCCTCGCGCTGGACGCCGAGCACCGGCTCGACGCACCGGGCGGTAGCCTCGGCGAGGGTACCGGGGGCAGCCGGCACTCGTATGACGTGGTGCTCGCGCGGGGCGGCACACCGCTCGGCAGCAACGTGTATGCGGTGTGGAGCCAGCTGAGCGGCAGCACCACCGAGGTCTACCTGCGCACGTCGGGCGATGGCGGCCAGAGCTGGGGCACGATCATGAACCTGACGTCGAGCGTCAGCGAGTCGGCGGTCAAGCCGCAGATCGCGGTCGCGCCCGGTGCGACGGACCACGTCGTCGTCGCGTACCAGACCGTCAGCGGCGGCGTGCGCACGATCCACGTCAAGACCTCGGCCGATGGCGGCGCGACGTTCTCGACCCAGAGCTCGGGGCTCGGCGGCTCGGGTGACTCGTTTCACCAGGTCGTCGCGATCAGCGGCACGACGTGCGTCGTCGCGTGGGAGAAGCTGAACACCGAGACACTCAATCGCGACGTGATGAGCCGGACCTCGACGGACAGCTGCGCGACGTTCAACCCCGAGACGAAGATCAACGTGGGCAGCCCGAGCACGCGGTTCGCCGGGCGGCCCCAGGTCGGCATCACGTCGACAGGTGGCATCGTGTGGACGTGGCGCGAGCAGCGCAACGGCGCCACGCGTGACATCTTCGCGGCCGCATCGCCCGACGCGGCGACCGCACCAGCCGCCGATGTACGGCTCGATGCCGACGCGATGGACAGGCGCGATAGCGACTTCCCGCTGATGATCGTCGCCGGCACGAGCGCGTACCTGGTCTGGCAGGACGTGTCCACGGCCGCGAACGGCGGCTCTGACGTCATGTTCGTGCGCAGCGCCAACGGTGGCGCGAGCTGGAGCGCGGAGCGCGTGATCGACGATCCCGGGACCAAGGTGTCCTCGTCGTTCGCGCCGACGATCGCCGTCGATCCGGCGGGTGTGGGCGGCAGTGATGATGTGGTCGCGATCGCGTGGGAGGATCGCCGGCAAGGCACGCAGGTGTTCGCGTCGGTCTCGAGCAACGGCGGAGCGACGTTCGCGGCGGCGCTCCGCGCATCGTCGGATGCGGGCCAGCCGATCACGGGTGCGACCAGCGTACCGGTGATCGCGGCGGCCGGCGGCGGCGTGCTGGTCGTCGCGTACCAGAACCAGCTGACGAACCAGAAGCCGCACGTCTTCACGGCGTCTTCGATCGACGGTGGCGCGACCTGGACGTACACGCACGCGCGACTCGATCAGGGCACGGGGTCGGCGATCACGCCCCAGATCGTGGCCGCGCTCGCAGGAACCGATGCCGGCGCGGTGTCGGCATGGACGGACTTCCGCGCGAACGGCTCGTTCGGCGACGTCTACAGCGCGCTCTCGCGCTGACGCCGGGCAGAGAAATTCCGATCGCGCCGGAGCCTCGGGTGCGGGTACGATAGCGGGCTCACCCGAGACGGAGGCAGTGATCACCAAGTCGGACGATGCAGCCGGGCGCTCGATGGACCGATCGACGGAGACGCTGCCCGAGCCGGCGGCCCGCGGTACGGCGTCGTCCCGGCGACGCCGGCAGCGCGCGCCGGCCGTGTTGCTCGGCCGCTACGAGATGATCGAGGAGCTCGGCCAAGGCGGCATGGGGGTCGTGTACCGGGCCCGCGACACGCAGCTCGGCCGTGACGTCGCGATCAAGCTCGTGCTCGCCGACGACGATCCGCACGAGAC
>DAIRFU010000267.1:0-9131 GCA_036794935.1 Kofleriaceae bacterium
CCACCGCCTCGAGATCGATCGCGAACCCCGTCGCCTGCGCCGCGCGGCCGTAGCGCCCGAGCAGCTCGTCGTAGCGGCCGCCGCGCAGCACGGCATCCGGCGCGCCCGCCGCGTACGCCGCGAACCGCACGCCCGTGTAGTAGTCGAAGCCGCGCAAGTCGCCGAGATCGATCGTGACCTGGGGCGCGCGCGAGTCGGCGAGCGCGGCGAACGCCGCGAGCACCGCACGGAGCTGCTCGAGCGCCGCCTTGACCTGCGCGGGCCACGGCAGCGCAACCGCGCGGTCGAGCGTCGCGGGTGCCGGGCCCCACAGCGTGGCGAGTGCCTCGGCGAGCGGACCGACGCCCTCGGGCAGCGCGCGCGCCGCCGACCGCACCCCCGCTCGATCTTTGCGCGCCAGCGCGTTCGCGATCAGCACGCGCGCGGCCGGATCCGGTGCCGCGCCGAGCACGAATGCAGCCGGCGCGACGTGGCCGACGTCGATGCGAATCTCCGGCAGCGCCACGCGCGCGAGGGCCGCGGCCGCCACCGCGAGCACCTCGGCGTCGCCGTCGGGTGCCGGCGCGTCGACCAGCTCGATGCCGGCCTGCAGGATCTCGCGCTGACCCGCCTCGCCCGCGAGCCGCGACACCGCGCCCTCGTAGCAGAGCCGGATCGGCCCCGGAATGTCGGCCATCCGCGTGGCGACCACGCGCGCGATCTGGGGCGTGATATCGGGCCGCAACGCGACCACCTCGCCGGTCCCCGGCTCGACGAACCGGATCGCCGCCGCGCGCGCACCCGCGCCGAGCCCGCGCTCCAGCACGTCGGCGCACTCGAACATCGGTGTGATGATCCGCGCATAGCCCCACGCCTCGAACACGTCCAGGACGTTCTCGGCGAGCACGCGACGGCGCGCAGCGGCGCGCGGTAGGAAGTCGCGCACACCCGAT
This sequence comes from Kofleriaceae bacterium, assembly GCA_036794935.1. Lineage (GTDB taxonomy): Bacteria > Myxococcota_A > Polyangia > Haliangiales > Haliangiaceae > JABFXX01. The sequence goes on from DAIRFU010000267.1 coordinate 933, forward strand.
GGCAAACGGATAGCAGGAGAGGACATCGCCGTTCTCACTTCAATGCAGCTAACGCTTGTTTCATGGTGCGGTCCACGCCGGCACGCGTCAACGCGAGATGTCAGGGGATCGTCGAGCCCAACCTGAAGCGCATGCAGTACAAGAGGGAATGCGTTTCACGAGCGTAGTGCCCCTTCTCCTCCTGTTCACGGCGTGCGGCGATGACGGCGGCGGCGGTGGCGGCGGTTCGGCCGATGCAGCGAGCGCCCCCGCCATGATCGCCATCTCCGGTACCGCGACCAAGCGAATGCTGCTCGACACGACCCCGGCAGCCGGCGTGACGGTAAACGCCTATCGCAACTCGGACGCGAATACGTCCGTCGCCATGGCGACCAGCGATGCGAACGGCATGTACACGATGACGATCACGACGGGCGGCACCGCCATCGATGGTTATTTGAAGGCGACCCTAGCCGGGTTCGTCGACACGTATCTCTATCCGCCGGCGCCACTGACCGCGGACTTCGACAGTGCGTCGCTGAACATGGTCGATCAGAACACCATCGATGTGCTGAGTGGCACGTTCTGCGGCTCGCAGCAGGAAGCCACGAATGCCGTCGTCGCCGTGCTCGTGGTCGACGCGAATAACGCGCCGATCGGGGGTGCGTCGGTGTCTAGCAGCCCGGAGGCCGTCAAGAACTGCTACAACGCAGGCGGCGGTGGTGTCCCCGACAAGACCGCCACGGTGACGGACACGGACGGCATCGCGTATCTGGTCAACCTGCCCGCAGGACAGGTGACGGTGAGTGCCTCGAAGAGCGGGCTCAGCTTCAGCTCGCACGAGGTCAACGCCCGCGCGGGCGTGCTGACCACGACCGTCATCCAGTAACAATCACGCGCTACGGCTTGAACTCGAACGCGCCGCTGTCGCGCTGCGCACCCTGCGGACGCGGCACACCGTCGAAGTCGATCGCGTTCGTCGAGGCGGGATCTCCGCGATCGACCGCCGGGCTGGTCGCCAGCAGGTGGTAGTCGTCGGCGGCGACGTTCTTCAGCTGCGGCAGCATGCTGATGTTTGTCGCTCCGACCGGCTGCGAGCTCGGGAAGATGACCGAGTTCTTGACCGACGTGCACATGCTCTGATTGAGAATCGTATCCGCAGGAGCACCCGATGACGCCCAGAAGACAATCGAGCTATCAAGCGTGAGGCCCGTTGCGCCTGAGCCACCGCACTCGAGCGCCGAATCGACGAATGTCGAGAATGACACGTTGAAGCCCGCACCGACCAACGCGCCGTGGTTAGCGGGAGCGCCCATCTTGTCGAACGCGCTATTGGCGATTTGAACAGTCGGGTTCGCCAGTGCAGCGATACCGTTCCCATTGCCCACGAAGCGCGTCCGGTTGAACTTGGCGACGGCCGGTCCGACGAGAACAAGCGAGTACGAGCTCGTGTTACTCGTATGAAAGACGCTCTCGTCGACGGTCACCGTGCACGGGTTCGCGAGCAGCGTCGTGCTGGTGTTGTCGAGCGACGTCCTGAACAACTCGAGCGTATGGGAGGCAGTGGCAGTGCCTTCGCAGCGGATGACACCCAGGCCTGTCGCGGCCGTCAGCGATGCACCATTGACGCGACCGAGGGCGCCGCGCTCGCCGAACGGGCGACAAACGGCGCCCATCACCGCGAGATCGCAATGGCGCGCTCTTTCTTGTTCCCCGGGCAGTCGGGTTTTGTGTACAAGAGCCGCCCTATGCGAACCACCTGGGTAGCCTTGATCTGTGTCGCGCTCGTCGGTTGTGGAGATGACGGCGGCGGCGGGAGCTCGAACATCGATGCGTCGACCGGTGGTGGCGGCAGTGGGAGCGACGCCGCGCAGTTCCTCGATGCGCCGCCGACCGAGACGCTCGAGGTGACCGTGTCGGGTGTGGCGACCATCCAGAGCTTGCAAGGCCCGATGCCGGCCGCTGGTGTCACGATCGAGGCGTTCCGCAACGCGGACGAGGCCACCGCGATCGCGACGACGACCACCGACGCGCAGGGCAACTACTCGATCACGATCGAGACGAATGGCGAATCGATCGATGGCTTCTTGAAGGCGTCGAAAACGGACCTGGTCTCGACGTACCTGTACCCGCCCTACCCGCTGACGATGGACTTCGCGAACGCGGCGGTCGTGATGGTGAGCGCCGACACGTACGACACTCTCTGCACCGCGACGACGGCGAACTGTGCGCACGGCGATGGCCAGGGCCTGATCGGCCTCGTGGTGACGGACGGCACGAATCCGGTCGCCGGCGCGACGGCATCGAGCAATCCGGCATCGGACACGATTCGTTACAACCAGATGGTCGGCAATCAGGTGCTGCCGCTCGGGACCACGTCGACGTACGACGATGGCATCGCGTACCTGCTGAATCTTCCCGCGGGTCAGGTGACGGTCAGCGCGACGCACCCGACGATGACGTTCGCGTCGCATGCCGTGAAGGCGTGGGCCAACGAGCTGACGACGACCGTCGTCGTCCCCTGAGTGCGCGGCATGGCGGTGCATCTGCGAGAGGTGATCAGCTATCTCGACACGACACTCGAGATCGAGCGCTTCAAGGACTACGCGCCGAATGGCTTGCAGGTCGAGGGCGCACTCGAGATCGAGCGCATCGTCACCGGCGTGTCGGCCTCGGCCGAGCTGATCGGCCACGCGGTCGAGCTCGGCGCCGATCTGGTGGTCGTCCACCACGGCCTCGTGTGGGGGCCGGGCCTGGCGAAGATCGCCGGGCCACTCGCGCGCCGGCTCAAGCTGTTGCTCGGCAACGACGTCTCGCTCGCCGCGTATCACCTGCCACTCGACAAGCACGCGCGCCTCGGCAACAACGTCGGGCTCTGCGACGCGCTCGCGCTCGGGCCGCAACGCGAGGCATTCGGTGAGGTGCGCGGCACTGCACTCGGTCTCGCCGGCACGTGGGCGACGCCGCTCGCGAAGCAGGATGCGATCGCGCGCGTCGGCGGCGGGGTGTGCAAGGGCCAGACGCCGCGCTTCGTGTTCCCGTACGGCCCCGACCCGGTCCGCAAGGTCGGAGTGTGCTCGGGCGCCGCGAGCGACCTGCTCGAGGCAGCGGCGAATATCGGCTGCGACATGTTCATCACCGGCGAGCTCGCCGAGCGCGCCGGTGATCTCGCGAAGGAGCTGCAGATCACGCTCGTCGCCGCGGGCCACGTCGCGACCGAGGTGTTCGGCCCGATGCGCCTCGCCGACGAGCTCCGCATGCGCTTCCCCGGCGTCGACGCGCAGTTCGTTCACATCCCCAATCCGCTGTAGCTGCGCGCCATGCTGCACGTGATGTGCAGCGCCTCGCGCAACGCGTGTGCGGCGCGCCGGTTGCTGATGCAGCGGCACCATGCACGCAGGTAGTCGTCACGCGCCACGTTTCGCGGCGTTCACCGCTCACCGCCTTGGGGGCGCGCCCTCCAGGCTGCGAACAGTCGTCCTCACCCTGCTTGCCACCGGCTGCGTCGCGGAGGGACCGGAGGTCAGCGAGACCTCGCAGGCGGCGACCGTGTCGAACTACGTCTCCGGCACGTGCTCGACCGCGGTCGTGCTCGGCCTGTCCAAGCAGATCGCCGACGAGGTCGGCTGCATCAGCCCGACCGGGCTCGTCCGCTTCGAGCCGTCCGCGAAGCGCACGTTCACGAGCAGCGCCGTGCTGCCGTACCTCGGCAAGAACGCGAAGACCGCGCTCGAGGACGTGACCTCCACCGTCCAGATCAACAGCGCGTTCCGCACGGTCGCACAGCAGTACCTGCTCTACCGCTGGTACCTCGCGGGCCGCTGCGGCATCGCGGTGGCGGCGCACCCGGGCCGCTCGAACCACGAGAGTGGACGCGCGCTCGATCTCGCGAATGCGTCGTCGGCGCGCTCGGCGCTGTCCGCGCGCGGCTGGAGCTACGCCGGCTCGAGCGATCCGGTGCACTTCGACTACTACGGTTCGGCAGATATCCGCGGCAAGGACGTGCTCGCGTTCCAGCGCCTGTGGAACCGCAACAACCCCGGCGACACGATCAGCGAGGACGGGCTCTACGGTCCGCAGACCGAGGCGCGCCTGCGCGCGGCACCGGCGACTGGCTTCGCGGCCGGTGCCAGCTGCACGACCGCGTCCGAGTACCCGGTCGAGGTCGTCCAGGTCGACGGCCCGGATCGCGTCCAGCCGCTCAGCCAGGCGCACTACCAGATCACGATCCAGAACGGCACCGACACCGAGTGGCCCGCGACGACCGAGCTGCGCCTCGCGACCGCGGCAACGAGCCCGCTGCACGACGACAGCTGGCTATCGGAGACGGTGATCGCGACGATCGGCAGCTCGGTCCCGCCGCACACGCTCGCCGAGATCAGCTTCGACGTGACGACGCCCGACACCGCGGAGGAGCTGCCGATCTTCGAGGAGCTCGTGCTCTCCGCCGGCACGATGCAGCTCGGCGGCGTGCAGCTCGCGCTCACCGTCGTTCCGGGCATGGACGAGCCCGAGAGTGCCGACGGTCTCGACAACGACTACGACCAGGAGATCAGCGGCGGCTGCGCGGCCGGCGGTGGCTCGCTCGGGGTTGGCTCGCTCGCGCTGCTGCTGGCAACGCGGCGACGGCGGCGCACATACGCGCGTTCACGTCGTACGTAGTCACTCGTGGTCGCGGCGCTACGCGAGAACCTCCGTCATCTCGGGTCTCCCCGTGCGCCAGCGCTCGGTGGCTCCGACGGTGGCCGCTTGTGCGCTCTCGTTCAGTTGGTAGTCTCCGCACGTGACCGAGGAGCAGCTGCTCAGCGCCGCTCTCGTCCACGCGGTCGAGTGCATATCGATCTACGATCGCGATGGCGCGCTGCGCTACATGAACGCGGCGGCGGAGCGGATCACGGGCGTGACGCTCGCGGAGGTCCGAGGCCGCCGCCTGTTCGAGCTCTACCCGGACGCGATCGGTAACGAGTTCCACGCGGCATTCCAGCGCGTCGCCGCCGGCGGCGCCCCCGAGACCTTCGAGCACTACTACGCACGGTTCGATCGCTGGTTCGCGAACCGGATGGTGCGCATCGGCGACCACGTCTACATCTATGCCCGGGAGATCACCGAGGAGGTGGTGCGATGCCGCCGCGCCGACGCGCTCGCGCGGATCTCCGCGGCGCTGACCCGCGGGGAGCTCGACGTGCGTGGCACGGCGCGCGCGGTCGCCGGCGTGATGCGGGATGCACTCGACGCCGCCTGCTCGGTCGCGTTGCTGTCGGCCGATCGCGAGTGGCTCGATGTCGTCGCCCAGGTCGCGCGGATCGCCGATGGCGAGAGCGAAGCTCCGGAGCCCGGGCCCACGCGCTGGGACGCGGGGTGCGGCCACCCGGGCGACGCGCTCCGAAGCGGGCGCGCGATCCTCGTAGGGCCGGAGCTCGTCGTACCGCTGATTGTCGGCGATCGGCCGATCGGCGTCGCGATCGCGAGGCGGCGCGGCGATCAGCCACAGCTCACGCATCACGACCGCACGCTGTTCGCCGAGCTCGCGCCGAACATCGCGCTCTACCTCGCGCTCGCCGGGCGGCGGAGCGAGGCCGTGGCGCTGCGCAACCGGCTCGCCGCGCTCGCCGACGCGCTGCCGGCCCTCGTCGCGTTCGTCGACACCGAGGAGCGCTATCAGTACGTCAACGTGGCGTACGAGCGCTGGTTCGAGCGATCACGCGAGAGCTGCGTCGGCAGTCACCTGCGCGACGTGGTCGGGCCCGTGGCCTACGCGACGATCCGGCCGCACGTCCGCGAGGCGCTCACCGGTAATCAGGTCCGCTTCAACACCCGGGTCGCGTATCCAACGGGCGAGCGCGACCTCGACATCCAGTACATGCCGCTGGTCGCGGCCGACGGCCGCGTCGAGGGCTTCGCCGTGCTCGCCCAGGACGTCACCGCGGCGGTGCAGGTCAGCGAGCTCGAGAAGCACGAGCGCGAGGCCGAGCGGCGCGCGACGGCCCGCCTCGAGAGTCTGCTCGTCGTCACCGCCAAGCTCGCCGGTGCCGGCCGCCGCGAGGACGTCGAGCGCGTGCTCGTGGACGCCAGCTTCGAGGCGCTCGACGCCTCGTTCGCTGCCCTGTGGTCGATGTCCGGCGATGGCCGCGAGCTCGTGCTCGTTCGCGAGCGGGGCATGCGCGAAGATCTGTTGCACGCCTACAGCCGGATCGACACGAACAGCCTCGGGCCGATCAGCGATTGCGTGCGGCGCGCGATGCCAATCTTCACGTCGTCGCGCGAGGAGTACGCGAAGCGCTACCCGATGCTCGAGGCCCAGCATCGCCCGACGCAACCGTTTCAGTTCGCGTTCGCCGCGCTGCCGATCGTGATCGAGGGCACCGTGATCGGGTGTCTCAGCTTCTCGTTCCACGACGGCCGCCAGCTCACGAACGAGGAGCGCACGTATCTCGAGGTGCTCGCGCTGCATGGTGCCGAGGCGCTGCGCCGCGCCGGCATCTACGGCGAGCTGCGCGACGTCAGCGAGAATCGCGCGGCGATGATCCAGGCATCACCCGCGGCCATCGTGCTGCTCGACGAGCACGGCATCATCCGCGCGTGGAATGCCGCCGCCGAGCGGATCTTCGGCTTCGCCGCCGCCGACGTGATCGGCCGCGAGCTGCCCGGCGCCGAGCTCCAGCCCGACCACGAGGACATGCTGCGCCGCGTGCTCGCGGGCGAGGAGATCCACGGCCAGGAGGCACGGCGGTTGCGCAGCACCGGCGAGCAGTTCGATGTCGAGTGCCACGCCGCACCGGTCACGCGCAGCGATGGCCCCGCGATGTGCCTGGCGATGATCGTCGATATCTCCGAGCGCAAGCGCGTCGAGCGCGGCCGCGAGCTGGTCGCCGGTGCGAGCGCGGTGTTCGCCCGCTCACTCGACCTGCGCCAGACGCTCGACGACATCGAGCGACTGCCGCTCGCGCACTTCGCGGATTCGTGCCGCGTCGATCTGATCGAGAACGCGGCCGCGATGTCTCCGGTCGCGCGCGCGGCGAGTGGCACCGGCAAGGTTCAGCTCCTTCACGACGTCGAGCACGATGGCATTCGCTCGCTGCTCGCCGTGCCGCTCGTCGTCGGCGAACGCACGCTCGGCGCACTGATGCTCGCGTCACACACCCGCAACTTCGACGAGCTCGACGTCTCGATCGCGATGGAGCTCGCGAACCACGCCGCGACCGCGATCGAGAATGCCCGGCTGTTCGAGGACGCGCGCACCGCCCGCCGCGAGGCCGAGGACGCGAACCGCGCGAAGGACGAGTTCCTCGCCATGCTCGGCCACGAGCTCCGCAACCCGCTGGCGCCGCTCGTCACGGCACTCGAGCTGATGGAGATGCGCGCCCCCGACCAGCTCGCGCGCGAGCGAGCCGTGATCGCCCGCCAGGTCGATCACCTGTCGCGCCTGGTCGACGATCTGCTCGATGTCTCGCGGATCACGCGCGGCAAGGTCGAGCTGCGTCGCGAGCGCGTGGTGCTCGCGACCGCCGTCGCCCGGGCGATCGAGCAGACGAGCCCGCTGTTCGAGCAGTCGCGCCATCACCTGACGATCGACATCCCGGGCGATCTCCATGTCCACGCCGATCCGATGCGGCTCGCGCAGATCGTCGCAAATCTGCTGTCGAACGCCGCGAAGTACACGCCGCCCGGCGGCGCGGTCGAGATCCGGGCACGCCGTGACGACGGCATGGTCGAGCTCACCGTACGTGACAACGGTATCGGCATCGCACCCGAGATGTTGCCGCAGGTGTTCGGCCTCTTCGTCCAGGCGCCGCAGCCGAGCGCGCGGACGCGCGGCGGTCTCGGCCTTGGCCTCACGATCGTGCGGTCGATGGTCGAGATGCACGGCGGCACGGTGGCCGCGTACAGCGACGGCAAGGGCCGTGGCTCGACGTTCGCGATCCGGTTGCCCGAGTCGGTCGAGCCGATCGCGGTCGACGAGGCCGAGCGCGCGCCGCACATGCCGCGCGCACAGGTCACCCGCCGGATCCTCGTGGTCGACGACAACGAGGACGCCGCGAAGCTGCTCGCCGAGGTGCTGGTGGCCCACGGACACCAGATCCGGACCGCGCTCGATGGCCCGTCGGCGCTGCGCGTGGCCGACGAGTTCCACCCCGAGGTCGCGGTGCTCGATATCGGCCTGCCGGTGATGGACGGCTACGAGCTCGCGGAGCGGCTGCGTTCGACGCCGGCGACCGCGCA
>DAIRFU010000268.1:0-9117 GCA_036794935.1 Kofleriaceae bacterium
GTCCCGATCCCGCGCAGCGACTCGCCTTCGGCGGGAGCGTCGCCGCCGATGACGAGCGGCATCTGCCAGCGCGCCGCGCGGTCGGCGGCGGCCCTCGCTCCCGCCGCCCGGCGGTGCGCGTCGTCGGGATCGATCGCCGGCGCCGCCATGACCTCGTCGAGCGGGAGCCAGAACACGTCGTCCGCGCGCAGCGTCAGCTCACCGGCGCGGGCGAGCAGGGCGCGGCGCACCAGCCACTGGGCGCGCGCGAACAGGATGTCGTCGCGCTCCGCGAGCTCGGCGGCGACCTGCGCGATCGCGATCTCGCGCGGTTGCGCGGCGGCAACCGGCTTCACGTTCGCCGTCGCCACCGGATCAGCGGCCGTCTTCGCCCGCGCGATCGCATCGGCGAGCAGGCCGGAGCGCTCGGCGTAGGTCGGCGCGGCGACGTCCCACGCGGGGGCGAGCATCCCGAGCCGCGCGATCACCTCGTCCTCGTCGAGCTCGCCGCGTGCAGCCGCACGCAGCGCGGTCTCGATCGCGGAGGCCGGGCGGGCAACCAGCGACGCCGCGATCGTGTCGGCCTGCGCCACCCCGCGCGCGCGCAGCGCCGCCGGCAGCACGCGGCGCGCCGCCGCGATCAGCGGTGAGAGCTCGCGCGCCCAGATCGCATAGAAGGCGAGGTAGCGCTCGATCGCGTCGGCGAGCGGCAGCATCGCGTCCTCGAGCGTGCGTTCGAGCCGCGCCTCGAGCTCGCTCGCGCGGGCGCGCAGCTCGTCGGCATCCTGGACCGAGGGCGGCTCGTCGCCACGCGATGCCGCGTACAGAAAACCCGCGCACACGCGCAGCGACCACGGCGCGATGCCCGCGCGCTCGACGCGCTCGACCAGTCCCTGCTGCGCGAGCGACAGTGGATCGGGGTTATGCGCGATGTCCCACGTCCATGTTCGTCCGTCGGCGAGCGGCGCCAGCAGCGCCGGCGGCGGTGGGCTCAGCCGGCGCGGCTCGGGGTGGACGATCGGTCGCGCCTGGACGATGACCGTCTCGATCGCGACGTCGAAGCCGCTCTGCTTGCGGAGTTGCACGAGCTCGACGTCGACGCCACGCGGCTGTCCGAGCGCTTGCTCGGCGCGCAAGGCGAGCACCGCCGCGTGCTGCGCCTCGATCTCGCGTGGCAGATCGTCGCGCGAGTGATGGGCGACGTGATCGGCGCGCTGGACGAGCACCTCGTGCGAGTTGGGATGGCCGGGCGGCCGCGTGTACACGACGACGGGCGTCCCGGGCACGTACTCCTGCACGATGACGCCGATCGCACCGAGCGCATCGGGCTGGCCACGGTGCCGCGCGTACGCGACCGCGAGCGGAGTCAGCGCGCTCGCCCACACCGCACGGATCGCGGCCCACACCTGATCGACCGGCACCGCGCCACGCGACGAGAACACGCCCGCTGCCGCGCCCGCCGCGGTGTCCTCGATCGTCGCCGACGAGCGGACGATGACGACGTGGCCGAGCTCCTTCGCGCGCGCGAGCACCTCCTGCTCGAGCTCGCGCGGGAGCTGCACGTGGGCGAGGCGGTGCAGCGCCTCCTCGAGGGTGGGGCCGAGCGCCGCGACGTCGGGGATCGCGAGCTCGCCGGCCACGCTGCGAAACGCGCGGTCGTCGATCACGAACCCGGGTGGCACCGGCAGCCCGGCGGCGAGGAGGCGCGCGAGCCCGACCGCCTTGCCGCCGCAGCTCGCGTCGGCGTCGGCCAGCTCGTGCAGCCACATGCAAAGCACAGTACCCTCGTTTGGTGCGGCTCGCTGCGGTCCTCCTGCTCGCGCTCGCCGCGCGCGCGGGCGCCGACGACAGCAAGCTCGCGAAGGAAGACGTGCCGCTGCAGCCCCGAGCGCCGGTCCGCGGCAAGAACAAGCTGTGCTGCGGCTACCCGCTCGTCGACGACCTGCAGTGGGCGCTGCGCTTCTACTGGATGATCCTCGAGTCGGACTACACCGAGCCCGGGAGCCCGAACGCGGTGCGCAGCGGGCGCGGCAAGCCGATTCCGGATCACGACGTCGATCTCTACACGCCGGCGGGCTACTTCATCGGCCGCTTCTCCGAGCGGCTCGCGTGGGCGGTGCGGCTCGAGGGCTCGCTCCTGATGGAGGATGGCCGCGTGCTCAGCTATGCCGGCAAGTGCGACTACGGCTACGGCACGTGCTTCCAGCAGCTCGATGTCAGCAAGCACCCGTTCGGGCGCGGCGCGCGCCGCCGGCCGCTGACCCCGTTCAAGTCGGTGGCCGTCGATCCCGATCTGATCCCGATCGGCGAGCCGATCTACGTGCCGGAATTCGACGGCCTGCTGCTTCCCGACGGCTCGATCCACGACGGCTGCGTGCGCGCCGACGACACCGGCGGCGGCATCCAGCAGCGCAAGATGGACTTCTTCGTCGTCACGTACGGCAACTTCCGGGTCCTGCTCGACGAGCTGCAGCACGTCACGTGGGTGACACCGCACGTCGAGGCGCCGCGCTGCGAGTACCTGCGCGATCTGTAGCTGGCCCGCGCGACGCTACAGATGCGTGACGACGCCGCTCGTCACGACGACACGGCCGGCGTGGCGCTGCTCGATCTCCGACAGGCCCGCGCACAGCGCGCGCCGGCTCGCCTCGGGGGCGTGGCCGCGGTCGACGAACACGATCGCGCCGCCGTCGCGTACGACGCGCGCCCACTCGCGCAGCCGGGCCTCCCAGCCTTCATCGGTGGCGATGTCGACGCCGACCACGGCGGCGAGCGAGCGATCCTCGAGCGAGGACAGGTCGGCGAGGGCGTTGGTCAGCTTCTTCGCGGCCCGGGCGGACAGCCCGATCGGCACGACGTCGAGCGTGCCCTCGGCGAGCGCGGCCGCCAGCTTGCCGTTCCCGACCACCGCGAGCTTGCCGTCGGCGCGTGCCGACGCGAGCGCCTCACCGATGGCGGTCACCGCAGGGGTCACGAACAGGCCGTCGAGCACGAGCGCCCGAGAATCTACACCGGCGGTCGGTCTTCGGCGCCCCGGTCGAGCTCTTTCTTGGATGGGCGGAAGATCAGGTCCATCGGCGGACCATGCTCGCCCTTGGAGTGATCGCCCCGATCGTTGGGCTTGACGCCAGGCGGCACCTGCCACGGGATCTTCTCGTTCGGGTAGCCCTTCGACGCCTCGTACATGTAGCGCGACCACAGCGGCACCACCGTCATGTACGCGGCGTCGTACTTGCCGAGCGCGCGCTCCTTCATGTCGTCGCCCATCCACACCAGCGTCGTGAACTTCGACGTGAACGCGATGAACAGCGTGTCGTGCGTGTCGCTCGACGTGCCGGTCTTGCCGGCGGCCGGGATGTCGGTCTGGCGCAGCACGTTCGCGAAGCCATGCTCGACCTCGGAGGCGAGCAGCTTCGTCATCAGGAACGCGGTGCGGGCCGGGATCGCCTGCTTCGGCTCGACGCCGGCGAGTGCCGCCATGCGGTCGAAGCGGTCGGCCATCGCGAGGCGCGGGTCTTCCGGCAACGTGTTGTCCTCGATCGTGTTGCCACTGCGGTCGATGATCCGCCGCACGTAGATCCAGTCCTTCTCCTTGCCGTCGAGCCGCGGCCACCACGTGCCCAGGCGCGCGTACACCGTGAACGCGCGCGCCATCTCGTCGAGCTTGCTGCACGAGGCGCCGAGCGCGAGCGCGTCGTCCGCGAAGATCTTCGTCGTGAACCCGAGCCGGCGCGCCCAGTCCTCGACGTTATTCGCGCCGAGCCGCTTGAACAGGTCGACGGACGGCACGTTCTTCGAGAACACGAGCGCGTACTCGAGGGTGACCTTGGAGTCCTGCGTGCCGTCGAAGTTCACCGGTGTCCACTCCTCGCCGGTATCGGGATCGACGATCTTCTGTGGCACGTCGTTGAGGATGGTGTCGAAGCCGTAGCCCTGATCGAGGCCAAGCCCGTAGTAGATCGGCTTGTACGTCGACCCCGGCTGGCGGCACGCCTGCACGGCACGGTTGAACACCGAGCGGTCGTAGTCGTAGCCGCCGACCATCGCGACGACGTAGCCGGTGTGGTGGTCGGCGGTGAAGATCGTCGTCTGCGGGTGCGGGACCTGCTCGAGCTTGACGACGTCCGCGTGCGCTTCGTCCCACTCGTGCTGGTCCGAGTGGTAGACCCACGCCGGGTTCTTGGTGTCCGGCAGGTGATACGCGCGGTACTTGCCGACGGTGCGGATCTCGCGCGACACCCACACGACGTAGCCGGGCTTGAGCGCCTGGGTGAGGCTGTCGATCGTCTTGTCGTTCTCGGCGTTGCCGGGCTCCCACTTCGCCGCCCAGCTCGCGTCGCGCAGCGGCAGCGTGACCTGGCGATCGCCGATGAGCAGCTGCGCCTTCTCGCTCGTCACCTTCTCGACCAGCGCGAGGTAGCGCTTGGCGGGCACCAGCGGGGCCGAGCCGTACAGCCGCTTCTGCCGCGCGATGAACGTCGACCGTGCGGCGCCGTCGAGGCGCCACTCCGGGCCGCGCCAGCCCTGGCGCTTGTCCTGGTTGTGCGCGCCGTAGTCGGCGTTCGCGTACGCCGCCGCTTCCCACGTCGGCTCGGCGGCACTCTCCACGCGCAGACCTTCGCTCGACAGCGCGTAGCGCTCGCTCATGTAGCGGCGGATGTGCTCCGCGTAGTACGGCATGCGATCCGGAAACACGTCGTGATACATGTCGAGCTGGATCGGCAGCTGCTTCGCCTTCGTCACATCCGCGGCCGGCGCGAACCCGTACTCCGCCATCTTGTCGAGCACGACATCGCGCCGCTCGGTCGCCCGGTCCTTGTGGTGGACCGGCGAGTACGCGCTCGGCGCCTGCGCGAGCCCGGCGATCATCGCGCACTCGCCCAGCGTGAGCTGGTCGAGGTCCTTCTGGAAGTAGCGCTTCGCCGCCGCGGCGACGCCAAACGAGCCCGCGCCGAGGTAGATGTGGTTGAGGTAGACCGCCAGGATCGCGCGCTTGGAGTACGTCGCCTCGAGCCGGCGGGCGAGGATCGCCTCCTTCGCCTTGCGCGACAGCGACTTCTCGTTGCTGAGGAACTGCTTCGCGACCTGCTGGGTGATCGTCGAGCCGCCCTGCGCGAAGTCACCCGCGGTGATGTTCGCCCACAGCGCGCGCAGGATGCCCTTGAAGTACACGCCGCGGTGATTCCAGTAGTCGTGGTCCTCGACGGCGAGGAACGCGTTGACGAGCTGCTTGGGGATCCGCTCGTACGGCACGACCTCGCGCCACTCGCTCGCGAACTCGCCGAGCAGCGTGCCGTCGGCCGCGTAGATGCGCGACACGGCGGGCACCGTGTCGGCGTACGCGCTCAGATCGTGCGGCGTGCCCGGCCCGACCTGGTCGGTGTTCAGCGAGAAGTAGCTGTACACGATCACGCAGAACAGGCAGGCGAGCGCGAACCCGGTGAGCGCGGCGAAGCCGTAGAGCTTGCCGAGCCAGTACGCGAGGCCGCCGTCGGCGCGGTTCGCGATCGCAACGCGGGGGCGGTCGAGGATCGGCGAGACAGCGGCTCCGGACACAGCCGAGGGATGATAGCCATCCCTCGTCCGAAAGCAGCAAGTGGTAGGCTACGTGTGATGCGCCTGACGTGCTTGTTTCTCGTCGGAATCGCTGCATCGGGCTGCAAGGACAAGCAGCCTGCGAGGCCGCCCGAGCCGGCGAGGGCCCCTGGGGGCACCGCCACTCCCGGATCGGCGCCGCCGGCGACCTCCACGGCCCGCCCGCAGCTGCCGGCCCCCGCCCCCAGGCTCGCGCTCGATCAGTCGTTCGATGCCGAGGCGCGGGATGCGGCGTGGGCCGGCTCGACCGAGCAGAGCATCCACGCGGTCGCACCGCAGCTCACCGACGTGACGTGCAAGCAGATGCAGTGCCGGGTCACGCTGACCGCCGCGAGCGAGGCCGAGCTCGTCGACGCGACCGAGCGGCTCCAGCGTGATGACTCGCTGAAGGGCCTCGATGGGGTTCAGCACATCCTGCTGACGCGCCCGGCTGCCGACGGCGGCAGGCAGGCGATGACGATCTACGTCCGCTTCGACCGCGACTGAGCTACGCGACCGCGAGATCCGCGATCGGGCTCTCGCCGGTCAGCTGACCGAGGCAGCGCACGAGGTGGGCGCGGATCTTGTGCTTCTTCGAGTACACGGTCTTGAGGCTGATCTGCATCTCGGCGGCGACCTCGTCGGCCTCGAGGCCGCGCTGGTAATACAGCTCGAGGAACGTGCGGTCCTTGTCGCTGAACTCGGCGAGCAGGCCGTTGAGGTGATGCCAGCGCTCCTTCTCGATCAGCTGATCGAGCGGCGTGCGATCGCACTCCTCGTGCGGATCGAGCGTGCCGTCGACCTTGTCGAGCAGCGGCCGGCGGCCGGCGCAGCGCAAGAAGTCATACGCGGCGTTGACCGACAGCATGCCGATCCACGAGCCGAGCTTCGTGCCGCGCGCCGGGTCGTAGATGCGGAGCTTGTGCATGTCGTCGCGCACGAGCTGCATCAGCACGTCGGCGTAGATCTCGTCGAGGTCCGCGGTGCCCAGCGCCGGCGCGTACTTGAGCGTGACCTTCGTGATGCAGCGGTAGATGAGCGGGCGAAACCGGCGGATCAGCTCGGACCAGCCGCGGGCATCGCTCCTCAGAACCCGCTTGAGCAGCTCGCGGTCGGTCCACTCGGCGGGGTTCTTTGAGGTTGCGCGGGCGAGAAGAGCCATCTGCGTTATCTCCTGTGGGCCGACCCCTAGAGCAACCCCGATGCCACGCCTAACCAGCTGAAATAACAAGTCCTCGATCGCTGTCCACAGGTGGCCGCGACCAATGTTTGGTGAAAACGACCAGGACCGGGAAGCTGGCGGTGATCGCCGCCGTACTACTCACTCCCGTCGCGTGGCGATGCCGCCGCGCGTCGTACCATCCGCGCATGTTCGGACCGCATGACGGCCGCCGCGTCCAGGTCGCTCCGTACCGGCGGATGATGGGGGTTCTGCTCCGCGGGCGAAACGAGTCCGCGGTGTACTTCGAGCACCGGCTCGACATGACCCGCACGCTGCCGTGGCTGCGCGAGCGGCGCGCGAAGCTGTTCCACCTCGTCCTCCACGCCCTCGCCTCCGTGCTCCACGAGCGCGAGCGACTCAATCGCTTCACGATCGGCCGCCGGATCTACCAGCGCGACGGTGTCTTCCTGTCGTTCGCCGCGAAGAAGGCGATGAGCGACGATGCGCCGCTCGCGACGGTCAAGCGCCGGTTCGAGCCAGGCGAGTCGTTCGACGCGCTCGTCGCCTCGTTGACCGGCGAGATCGGCCAGGCGCGCTCCGACACGCCGTCGCACATCGACAAGGAGCTCGCGATCCTGCTCCGCCTCCCCGGATCCTTGCTCGCGCTGCTCGTCGGCCTCATGAAGCGCTTGTACGCGTGGGGCCTCGCGCCGCGCTCGCTCGTGGACACCGATCCGATGTACGCGAGCGCGTTCGTCGCGAACCTCGGCAGCATCGGCATCGACGCCGCCTATCACCACCTCTACGAGCACGGCAACTGCCCGCTGTTCGTGACGATCGGCCAGGTCACCGAGCTGGCCGTCGTCGTCGACGGCGCCGTCATCGCGCGGCCGACGCTGACGCTGCGGTTCTCGTTCGACGAGCGGATCGAGGATGGCCTCTACGCCGCGCGCACGCTGAAGCTGCTCGCCGAGCGCATCGAGGATCCGGCGAGCTGGATCAGCTAGGCGTTACGCCTTCGCGACCGCGGCGTCCCAGCGCGCGAGGTGCTCGGTCACCCACGCACGGTCGGTCGCCGGCGAAAACCGGCGCTGCTCGCGCCAGGTCGCGCGCAGGGTGTCGAGATCCTTCCACACGCCGGTGCCGAGGCCGGCGAGGAACGCGGCGCCGAGCGCGGTGGTCTCGACCAGCTCGGGGCGCGCGATCTCGACGCCGAGCACGTCGGCCTGGAACTGCATGAGCAGATCGTTTGCCGCGGCACCGCCGTCGACCTTGAGCGTGGTCAGCGGGCGGCCGGAGTCGCGCTCCATCGCGCGCAGGATGTCGACGTTCTGCAGCGCGATGCCCTCGAGCGTGGCGCGTGCGATGTGCGCCTTCGTCGTGCCGCGCGTGATCCCGCTGATCGCGGCGCGCGCGTCGGGTCGCCAGTGGGGCGCGCCGAGGCCGGCGAACGCGGGCACCACGATCACGCCGCCGGAGTCCGGGACCGTACGCGCGAGCGCCTCGACCTCCGCGGCGGTCTTGATGATGCCCAGCCCGTCGCGCAGCCACTGCACCGCGGCGCCGGCGATGAACGCCGAGCCCTCGAGCGCGTAGCGCAGCTCCCCGGTGTGCAGCTGCCAGGCGACGGTGGTGAGCAGACCCGATGTCGATTGCACGGGCTTCTCGCCGGTGTTCATCAGGATGAACACGCCGGTGCCGTACGTCGACTTCGCATCGCCGGGCGTGAAGCAGGCCTGGCCGAACAGCGCCGCCTGCTGGTCGCCGGCGAGGCCCGCGATCGGCACGCCGTCGCGCAGGCCGGGCACGCCCCGCGTGGTGCCGACGGTGCCCGAGCAGGGCACGACCTCGGGGAGCAGCGCGCGCGGCACGCCGAGCGTCTCGAGCAGCTCGTCGGACCACGCGAGCGCGTTCAGATCGAACAGCAGCGTGCGCGACGCGTTGCTTACGTCGGTCGCGTGGACCGCACCGCCGGTCAGGCGCCACAGCAGGTACGAATCGACGGTGCCGAACGCGAGGTGTCCGTCGCGCGCGGCCGCGGCCATCCCCGGGACGTTGTGGAGCATCCAGCTCACCTTCGTGCCCGAGAAGTACGGATCGATCGTGAGACCGGTGAGCTGCTTGACCCGCGCTTCCTTGCCGTCGGCCTTGAGCTCGGCGCAGCGCTCGGCGGTGCGCCGGTCCTGCCACACGATCGCGTTGTGCGCGGCCTTGCCGGTCTTGCGATCCCAGATGATCGCGGTCTCGCGCTGGTTCGTGATGCCGATCGCCGCGACGCTCGCCGCGTCGATGCCCGAGAGCGCCTTGCCGAGCGCCGAGACCACCGACGACCAGATGTCCTCGGGATCGTGCTCGACCCAGCCCGGCTGCGGATAGATCTGGCGAAACTCCTGGTAGCCGCG
>DAIRFU010000874.1:0-2523 GCA_036794935.1 Kofleriaceae bacterium
GCGGCACGTTATCGGCATCGACTTGCGCCGTACGGATCTTGCGGCCGTGCATCTGCTCGACCTGCGCGGCGATCGCTTCGACCTTCGATAGCGTGCGGCTCGCGACCATCACGTCCGAGAACACTTGCTTCTCCATCGCCGCCTTGTGCGCGACGACACCGCCGACGCCACCGGCTCCGATGATGAGGACCTTCGACATGGCCGGCTATATACCGTGCCTCAGCGGCGCTGTCGTCGGCGCACCCCGATCATGACGAACAGCGCGAGCAGGATGGCGCTCCCGGGATGCGAGGAGCTCGAGCAGCAGCCGCCGCCGTCGTCCTCGCCGCCGTTGTTGCCATTGCCGCTGCCGCTGCCATCGTCGTCGGGCGTACACGTCGACGGCTCGCCGGTGCAGGTGTAGCCGGTCTCGACGGTGCAGTTCGCGGTGCAGCCATCGCTGTCGGCCATGTTGCCGTCGTCGCACGCCTCGGGAGACGTCACGATGCCGTCGCCGCAGTCGGGCATGCAGGTCGTGCCGTCACCGGCGTAGCCGGCCGCGCACGTACAGGTGAAGCCGCCATCGGTGTTCGCGCAGCTCGCGTTCTCGTCGCAGTCGTCGGTCCCGTCGGCGCACTCGTCGACGTCGGCGCAGGTCGTGCCGTCGCCGTCGTAGCCGGCGTTGCACGCGCACGTGAAGTCGCCGTCGCCGTTGGTGCAGCTCGCGTTCTCGTCGCAGGTCGTCGTGTCGGCGCACTCGTCGATATCGGTGCAGCCGGTGCCCGTCGTGGTGCCGTCGCCGTCGTAGCCCATCGAGCACGCGCACGTGAAGCTACCCGCGACGTTGGTGCAGGTCGCGAGCGCGTCGCAGGTATCGGTCATGTCGGCGCACTCGTCGATGTCCGCGCACACCGACGGCATGCCGGTGCAGGTGTAACCGGGCTCCTCCGTGCAGGTGTCGCTGCAGCCGTCGCCGGCGGTCGTGCCCGTGTCATCGCACGTCTCGGTGCCCTCGACGATGCCGTCGCCGCACACCGCGTTGACGGTGAACATGATGTCGAACGTGCTGCTGCGCGCCTCGGCGTCGGCCACCGTGCAGGGCAGCGTCTTCGCGCCTGCCGTGGCCGTGGCGTCGACCGTGGCCGCGAACGTGAACGTGTTGTCGTCGGCCGTCGTGTCGCCGCCGGTGCCGTCATCGACGAAGGCCTGCGTCGCGCTGCCGCCGATGCCGGTGAGATCGCACGTGACCGTGAGGCCGGTCGACGCCGGAATCTCACCGGGCGTGACCGTCGCGCTGAGCGTGACGGCGCCGCCACGAGGCGCGCTGGTAGGATCGGCCGCGCCGGTGGCCGTCGGGGACGTGGTCGCGTCGGTCACCTGGATGTCGTCGATCCCGACCCACTCGTCGGAGCCCGTCGCGTTTGTCGTGATGACACGGATCTGGACGACGCTCTGATTACCGACAGCGGCGGGCAGCACAACGTTGATTGGCGTGACCAGGGTATTCAGGAGCGGGCCCTCGGTAGCGTCCGCGACGTATCCCGCGGGTACGTTGGTGAAGTCACCCGACGTGCCGACCCGGTACTGCAACGCGACCTGCTGCGCCGCATCGTCCATCGTGCCGGCGTCGAGATCACGCACGTTGTAGCGGATGCGGACGCCCGCAACGCCGGTGGTATCGAGCGTCAGGATGATGTGCGGAGCGTCGGCGCCGCCCGAGCCCTGGAACGCGATCGTCGGGTTCGTGAGCTCGAACTCGCCGACGTTTCCTGACGTGCTCGTGGCGGCCCCCTGGTTCGCGAGAACCGAGGTCGTGGTCTCGGCCGTCGGCGCGACCACCGTCTGCGCGTCGACGTCATTCGCGGTCGTCAGATCCGCCCCCTTGTAGCCGACGATGCCGGGCACGCCGCTCCAGTCATCGTTCGCGTCGATCAGGCCGGTGTTCGACCAGTCCTGCGCGAACGGCAGCGGCTGCGGCGTGGTGTCGGCGAGCGCAGAGGAGGAGGAGAGAGCGACCAGTATAAGGAGCGTGCGACGGAGGTGGATCACGCGCGCATCCTATACGAACCGACTGACGTCGTCGGAGGTACCGGCGATCTCGCGTCGGAACCGCACAGTTCGTGACGCATCGCGCGAAGGGTCCGGCCACACATCTACCCTCGATCGCGCCTGCCGGTTCGTGTATGTCTCGGCGTGGGTCGGTCGCCGTGCGCTTCGTTGTACTTCCGTTCGTTCTTGCCGTCGCAGCGTGTTCGGGCATGCCCCAGCCTGCGGACCTCGACGCCAGTGTTGCGCCCGACGGCGCACCGCTCGATGCCCCTGGCGATGCCCCTGGCGATGCGCCGCTCGATGCGCCCGCCGCTCCGCCGACCGTCACCGGGATCACGCCGGCTGTCGGCTCCGTCGCCGGCGGCACGCTCGTGATGATCGAGGGCAGCGGCTTCGAGCTCGGCACCACGGTGGCGATCGGCGGCGTGCCCTGCGCCCCCGTGGGCGTGATGTCCGCGATGCTGATCGCGTGCACGACCGGCGACAGCGGCTTCG